>CALLST010000068.1:0-1437 GCA_938011875.1 uncultured Collinsella sp.
CGCTTGTAGCGTCGAGCCGTTACGCGGTTTGGTAAAACCGCGTAACTTCATCGTAGAAGCACGCTTGCGGGCGGCGGATGCTCGTCTCCTGTCGCCCGCTCACCGAGGCTCAGGCAATTGCCTTAGTACCTTGGGCCTCGGATCTGTCCAAGACTGAGCGAAGGAGCTCATCATGAGCGACGGAAAGAAAAAGCTTTCCTTTTTGACGGTCATTTCGACCATCATCTGCGTCGTCTTCGTTTGCGAGGCCGCCGCTCCTGCTGCTGCCATTGGCAACCAGCAGTTCTTCTGGTGGATCTTCCTCATCATTACGTTTTTGCTTCCCTATGGCCTGGTGGTGGCCGAGCTCGGTACGGCGTTCGATTCCGAGGGCGGTCTGTACGATTGGGTTCGCCTGGGCTTGGGCGACCGTTGGGGCGCCCGCTGTTCCCCGACATTTTGGGCATGGTCTTTGGCGTTGAGTTCAACTTGATCGCCAAGTTGGGTAACGATCTTGCCTTTGTGTGGATCGTCTACCTCATGGGCCGCTCCACGGCGGCCGACTCCGAGTGGGTCCTTAACGGTGGCGCCATCATCAAGGTCGCCGTCGCCGTTATCGTTGGCGCTTTGGGCATTTGGTATGCCATGGAGAACGGTTTTGCGAACGATATGTCCGCTGCCACCTTCCTGCCCGAGCTCACCAACACCAACGCTCTCGGTTACCTGTCGATCATCATCTTTAACTTCATGGGCTTCGAGGTCATCTGCACCATGACCGATGACATGGCCGATCCCGCTCGCGATATCCCCAAGGCTATCATCGTCGGCGGCCTGTCCATCGCCGTGATCTACCTGTTCGCTGGCTTTGGCATCGGCGCTGCTGTGCCGGCCGATTCCATCGACCCAGACTACGGCATGATTTATGCAGTCCAGACCATGGTGGGCGACTCCATGATCTTTAAGGTCATCTGCATTGCCTTCCTGATCACCCTGTTCGCCAACATGGCTGCTTGGTCCTTCGGCGTTAACTCCGTTGCTCGCTACGCTGCCGAGCACGGCAACATGCCCAAGGTCTTCGCCTCGATGATCTCTGATGACGACATGCCCAACGGTGCCAACCTGGTCAACGCCGTCGTTGCCTCCCTGGTGCTGTGCCTGCAGTTGGTTCCCATCGACGCCATCTCCAACGGTGTCTTCTGGATGCTCTTCGGTACCTCCGTTGTCTTCCTGCTGCTGACCTACATCCCGATGTTCCCGGCATTCCTCAACCTTCGTAAGAACGACCCCAACCGTGAGCGTATCTTTACGTTCCCGTTTAAGGGAGCCATGATGAAGGTCATGCTGGCTATTCCCTGCATCGAGCTGATTCTGGCTATCGTTGCAACGCTGATTCCGTTCTCTGTCGATGAGATTGGCGATAAGGTCCCGATGATCGTCATCTTCATCGTGCTCTTGCTT
>CALLST010000069.1:0-7308 GCA_938011875.1 uncultured Collinsella sp.
GATGGCCACCGTTGGCGACGTCGAATCATATGCAGACAACTCGAACTGCAGAATACTCCAAAAAATGCACGGCGCACCCCATAGGACCCATTGCTGCATGGCGAAAAATAGGTCCTCGGCATCCCCCAGATGCATTCCCGAGAACATCACGTTTGAATTAGCGATGGACACGGCAAACAAAAGGGCCCGAGCGTTGTTTGCTCGGGCCCTTAGCTTGTCTCACGCTAGCGCGCGATGCGCATCTTACTTGCGCTTGCCGCCGCCGTCGCCGGGGCGACGGGAGCTGCCGCCGCGCTTGCCGCCACGGCTGTTGCCGTAGCTGCCACGGTTATCGCGACCGCCGGCACGGCCGCCACGGGAGCCGGCCTGGTTGCCGCCACGACCACCACGATAGCCGCCGCGACGCTCTTCGCGGGTATCGTCGTAGTTGCGCCAGTCATCGCGACGATCGCGGCTGGCACGCGGGTCACGACGATCGCGCGACTCGTTAGAACGAGCGGAGCCGCTGCGGCCGCCATCGCCGCGAGCACCCTCGCGACGCTCGCCGCCGCGGCTACCGCGCTCTTCAAAGCGCTTGCCGCCACGGGACTCACCGCTGCGGGCGCCACGCTCACCGCGACCCTCGCCGCCACGGCGCTCATCGCGCCCGCCGCGCTCGCTATCGCGACCGGAGCGACGACGGTCACCCGAGCCGCGCTTGCCGCCGCGCGAGCCACGGCCCTCGTCTTCGCGCTCAACACGACGACGACCGCCGCGGTCCTCGTCCTCACGACGACGGCGGTGTGCCTCGCCCTGGAACTGCTTGGCACGACGCTCGGCACGGTTGCCGCGCGGGGCCTGCTCAGCGGCACCAGCACCGCCGCGCTCCTCGGCAGCTACCTCGCGAGCCACGCTCTCAACAGCCTCGTCCACGCGAGCCTGAACGCCCTCGCGCACGCGGGTCTTGCCGCCGCGCTTGGGACGGCTCGGACGCTCGCCGTCGCCGCGACGCTCGTCGCGACCGCGGTTGGAGCGACCGGCCACATCGCCGTAATCATCGCCGTTGCGCTTGCCGTCGCGACGCGCCTGCTCAAGCTTCTTCTTGCTCTTGGACTTGCCGCGCTTAGTCTTCTTCTTCACCTTAAAGGCCGCAGGGTCGCGCTCGGGATCAACCGCAGGCGGGTTGGGACCCACGTGCAGGTCGCCGGCTTCGTAAATATCGGCCGTCTTGTCCATGAGCTTCTCGATCTCGTAGAACTCATCGACGTCCTGCTCGGTCACAAACGTAATGGCCCAGCCCAGCTCGCCGGCGCGGCCCGTACGGCCAATGCGGTGGATATAGTCGGTCGGCTCGGCCGGCACGTCAAAGTTCACGACGTAGCGCACGTCGCTAATGTCGATGCCGCGGGCGAGCACGTCGGTTGCCACCAGCACGTCGACGGTGCCGTCGCGGAAGGCCGAAAGGGCACGCTCGCGCTGGGCCTGGCTGCGGTTGCCATGAATCGCGGCGGCCTTGATGCCCTTACGTTCCAGACGACGGCAGCAGCTGTCGGCGCGGTGCTTGGTGCGCATAAAGACGATAGTGCGCTCCGGGCCCTCCTTCTTGAGGAACTCGGGCAACAGGTTGTTCTTGGCCTCGATGGACACCGGGAACACAAACTGGTCGACGGTGTCGGCGGTCGACGTGGCGGGCGCGATCTCCACGCGAGCCGGATCGCTCACCAGGTCGGTGATCTCGCCCACGGCCTCCTCGTCGAGCGTCGCCGAGAACAGCAGCGTCTGGCGCTCGGCCGGCGTCTCGCGCACAATGCGGCGGACGGCGGGCAAAAAGCCCATGTCGAGCATGCGGTCGGCCTCGTCGAGCACCAGCACCTTGACCTCGTTCAGGTGGCAGGCGCCCTGCTCGATCAGATCGACCAGACGGCCCGGCGTTGCGACCAGGATGTCGCAGCCGTACTTAAGTGCCGCGGTCTGCGGCTTGTAGCTCACGCCGCCCACGACGGTCACGGCAACATGGCCGGTGACGTCGGCGATTTTGCTTGCGACCTCGTCGATTTGCTGGGCAAGCTCGCGCGTAGGGGTGATGACGAGCATCACGGGGCCGCGGCCGTTGCCCTCGGGCTTCTTGGCACCGCGACGGCGGTTGCGGCCGCCGCGCTCGCGCACGGGCTTGGGCGGAGCGATGTGCTCCAGATTGTTCATGGTCGGCAGCAAAAAGGCGGCTGTCTTGCCGGTACCGGTCTGGGCGGCGGCAAGCAGGTCACGGCCCTCGAGCACCACGGGGATGGAGCCGGCCTGAACGGGCGTGGGCGCCGTGTAGCCCAGGTTCTCGATAGCACGGAGCATCTCGTCGGAGAGGCCCAGTTCGTCAAAGGCGGGCAGGCTCTCGGTAGCGGACTCGACGGCCTGGGCAGCATTTGCCTCGTCGGCGGCATCGAAGGCAGCCTGGGTCATGGCCTCGCGGGTCTCGTCCAGAATCTCGGCGTCGGTGACGTCAGATACAGAATTACGCATATGTTGTTGTTCCTTATCTGCACGCGCAATGGGCACGGCGTGCGGCCGCGCGGGCGTGCTTGGTAGTGCGCTAATACATACAAAAACAGGTGCGCACAGAGAGGACGTTGCTCAGCACGCTGGCGATCGCTTTGGCAGCCCTATCACGCGCCGTCCAGACGCAGCAGCTCTAAGCGATGGAGCAGATTCGCCGCCGGTTAGTATACCCGTGCTTCGCATGCCCCCACGTAAACCACAGATGACGAGGCGGACGAGGTGGGCCCGGCTGATTGTCTCAATCTGTAACATCTACAGGGCGAATCTTCCTCTACGTGTTACAGATCGAGACAAACGGTCGACACGGCTCACAAACGTCTCAATCTGTAACAGTTAACGAGTAAAATCGGCCCTAATTGTTATAGATCAAGACAGAGGGGGATTTCCGTCCAGTCCAAACCAAATCTCTCAGTCTTCCTGCAATTTCGAACATGTGGCCTATAATGTTGCTTTGGTTACGCTATATATTGCGCAGCCATTTAATACGTCGCCCACCGGGGGCCATTAATTCCTATCGCCATATTGGCTAGGAAGCAATCAAAGGAGGTATCCGTGGCAGCAGAGACGCCTTGCTCGGTCCTCTATAACGATATTCGCTCGTTCGGCGGTCTTAAACATCTCGAGATCGCCCGAATGCTCATCAATGGAAACTCTTATCTCGGCAGTACCCTGCTCGAGAAATGCTCTTCCAACCGCTCGTATCTCACCCGTTACATCGTCCATCGCAAGCCTGACCAGTGCGCGCCCTCCATCTACAGCGACTTTACCGTCACCACGCTCAACCTTTCCTCGGCAATCTGCAGCAAGCTCGGCGGCGGCGAGTCCGCCTATCGGGCAATCGCCGAGCACTATCGCGGTCCGGCCGCCAACGAAATGATGTCGGCTCTCGCCAGCTACAAGCTGGACAGCCGCCTATATGCAAATGCCCTCAATCGCATCGACAACTTTGACGGCAATGCCGTGCGCGAGAAAAGCACGCTTTACCTTATGCTCTTTGTGGCAACGGGGGCGCTCGCCGATCCCGTTCAGGGCGTGGCCACCGTCGAGCGCTTTTGCGACAGCAAGACGGGCGGGCACTTTGGCACCACCGAAACTACCGTCGGACGTGGCTTTATGAGCAGCCTGGAACAGCCGCGCACCGTCGCCCCCAATCTCGGTCTGCTCAGAACCCATGCCGACAACTGCGCCGACATGCAAATCCATCCCCTCACACGCGATCCGCGCGGCACCGTGATTGGTTCTTTGCCCAAAACCTCGCCCAGCATCACCGATGTGGGCGCCGACGCAT
Source organism: uncultured Collinsella sp. (assembly GCA_938011875.1). Taxonomy (GTDB): domain Bacteria; phylum Actinomycetota; class Coriobacteriia; order Coriobacteriales; family Coriobacteriaceae; genus Collinsella. The sequence continues at coordinate 3,818 of CALLST010000069.1, forward strand.
CGCGCGAGCATCTTCGCATTTGGCTTGAGGGTGAGCACTGGTACGCCCAGGGCCTTGGATCGACCAACGGCACGGTACTCGAATCGGGTGCAGGCGACGGCGATATTGTGATTGAGCCGCCGCGCGACCAACGCGAGCCTGGCAAGATCTATCCCCCAGTGGAAATCGAAAACAGCGACAGGCTCCATCTGGGTCTCTACACGACATTCCTTGTCATTGTGGACTAGCGCGGACGGCGATCGAAAGACGGTCGCCGTCCGTCTTTCGTCTTCTACCTTCTGCGTCGTAAACGACAATGCACAGCGGTATACGTGGGCAGTGCGGCTATCATGGTACTTTACCGATATCCGCACTGCTCGCGTATACGTGCGGCAACCCATGCCAGACAAAGGAACGCCATGGATACTACCGATAGCGCCTATGGCGACAAACTCATCCGTCTCGATACGTTCGATACCGCCGTGGCGGTCGACCCCAGCGCCGAGGACGACGCCAAACGTCGGTTTATGACGCTTATTCTCCAGACGGCCCACCGCAACAACGGCAACATCGGACACGTGCTGCGCGCGACCAACACGAGCGGCGAGGTCTTTGCCGTCAAGCTACTCAAGGACAACGCCATCCTTTCCGGCCAAGCCCCCGACCGCTCCGCCGAGCAATCGGCAGCGCACCTGGCCAGCACCGCCGCGCTGTTCGAGGAGTACCGTCATCTGTGTACCGTCTCGCACCTGCGCGGATTTCCGCGCGTCTATGGCTACGGATCGTGCGAGGATGACCCTCTCATCCTCATGGAGTGGGTCGAGGGCACCTCGCTCAAGCAGGCGCTGCCCCTGCTTCCGCACGACGCCTCGGGCGGGCTGACCACCCAGATGGTCGCCGCCGTCGGAAACGCCGTGCTTCGTGCGCTCTTGATGACCCAAGGCCTCGTGAATCCGGTCATCCATCGCGACCTGTCGCCTGCCAATATCATGTTCCGCACCACTAGCCGAACGCTCGAGCAGCAGATTGCTGATTGTTCCTTTGACCCCTGCCTCATCGACATGGGCTCCGCGACCATGGCTCTCGGCGACGACACGATCACCCGGCGCGCCGACATCTGGCGTTTTGCCACGCCCGCATACGCCGCGCCCGAGATGCTCACGCAGGATATCGAAGGCATCGCGGCCCTTCGCCGTTCGCCGGCAATCGACGTCTATGCGCTTTCGAGCATTCTGTACCAGCTCTACAGCGGTCGCAAACCGTTTGACTTTGAGTCGACGGACGCCGCTGCAACCGGCTCGTTCTATCTCGTAAAGACCAAGACCAAGCCGGCACCGCTCGAGCCGCGCTGCGAGGGCGATGAGGCGCTCGTCCAGATCATCATGAAGGGTCTCTCAGTCGAGCAGTGCGATCGTCCTACCGAGCAGCAGATGCTTGAGGTGCTCTCGGCATACCTCACCGATGCCGAATCAGAGGGCCGCGAAGGCGCAGGAGACGAGGCCGCGATTGACATCGATTCTGGCACGCACCTTAAGGTCGACGTCGCCGGCGAGCGCGCACGAGAGATCCTGAATCAGGCCCGCCACGATGCCATGACCCGCCGCCGCTTTATTATCGGCGGCGCTATCGCAGCCGTTGCGGGGCTCAGTGTTATCGGGGCGGCAACCCATGGCTTTGGCATCCCCGACTACCTCGACGGCATCCGCGGTTCACTTGACGACTACACCTGGGATCAGCTGCAGGAGATTTCGCTCAAGATTAAGGCCGCCGAGACCCGTAGCGAGGCACGCGAGATTGCCAAGCGTTACCACCTGCTCGACGCTGATGGGCATATCCCCTATCCGTGCACCAAGCGTGTCACGCTCACCAACGGGCTGGAGGTCGGCGCGCAGCTTGTGGGCATCCGTCACGATGAGCTTCTGGACGGGACGGGCAAGGCCGGACTGACGTTTATGTTCGACGCGGGTATTGCCGAGCGCAACGCTGCGGCTGAACCGCCGAGCGCCGGCTGGGCAGATTGCGAGCTGCGGGAATGGCTCAACGGCGACGGCCTTAAGCTGCTGCCCAACGAGTTGCGCGCACTCATTAAAGGGGTCAAGAAGGTCTCGAACAATGTGGGCGCCGCCAACAGCGCATCGTGCCTGAGCGAGTTGCCCGCAACCCTTTGGCTGCCCGCCATGGTCGAGCTGTGCGGTACGCAACCGCCCGATTCGTTTGCCGAGGACTATCACTACCTGGCAGACATCTACAACGGCGAGGACAAGGAGTATCAGCTCTTCCGCGAGCTCAAGGTGAGCCCGTATTCCACGAACGAGACGATGGTCCGCCAGTGGAAGGGCAAGGACACCTGTTGGTGGGAGCGCACGGTGAGCCCCGACACATCGGAGAGCGAAGGCACGCTCTATATGAACCGCGTGGGGCACGACGGCGACGTCTTTACGTACGCAACGCCTGCGGAAAAGCCAAACAAGCTAACCTGTGTGATCCCCGGGTTCTGTATCTAGGCGGCGGGCGTCTTGCCGTGACGGGACCCCTCCCCGGCAAATGTCTCGATCTGTAACACCAGCTCGGCAGATACAGGTCTAGATGTTACAGAACGAGACATTAGCTTGCCGAGAACTTCGACTCATAAATGTGACTCAAGTGTGTCGATATTTTCTTGCCAATGTTGCGCAACAGAAACCCTTTCGGCGGTCGTAACGTACGAATTGTCATAGGTACCCCTTCAACGATTGGGAGAAGAAATGGCAAAGTACGCACCTAAACACTTGAAAGTCTCAGGCGGCGCCGAGCCTCGCCCCACATTCTCGGGCCACAAGGCAACACGACTCGCCGTCACCGCGGCAACCACCATCGCTATGACTGGCTCGACGCTGCTCGCGCCGTTCTCGGCATTTGCCAACGATGCAAGTGATACCACGGCACAGGACGCGATCATGTCGCCGCTTGCTGTCCACGCCGGCGAGGCGGCAGGCTCCGCAGTAAAGACGAACGCCCAGAAAATTGCCGACTTGCAGGCCGCAATCGACGCCGCAAAGGCTGCCGAGGCAGAAGCCAAGTCCGACTACGACACGGCGGTTGCCCCCTATACCGAAAAGCAGACGGTCCGCGACAACGCCCAGACTGCCTACGACGCTTCCGTCTCCAACAATTCGCAGGCAGAAGCCGCCGCGCGTGCCGAATACGCCCGTCAACTCGATGAAAGCGTCAAGGCGGCCAACAGCGCCAGCGCCACGTTAAAGGATGCCCAGAGCAAGCTCGACACGGCCAAGGCCGATGCCGAAAGCAAGACGAAGGCACTCGACTCCGCAAAGCAGGCGGCAGCCGACGCACGGGCCAAGCTTGAGGAAGCCCAGAAGGCAGCCGCCAACGCAACGCCGGAGGAAATCAAGGCCGCCGAGCAGTCTGCCGCAGATGCCCAGAAGGTTCTTGACCAGGCAAAGGCCGCAAAAACCGCTGCCGACTCCGCACTCGCCGATGCCCAGCAGGCTCGGAGCGCCGCGCAGAGCGCT
>CALLST010000070.1:0-7311 GCA_938011875.1 uncultured Collinsella sp.
GCCGGAACCCCAGTTGAAAGGAAGCTGGCAACCTGAGGAAGACCTACAGCTAGCGCCCACTGCTTCTCATCAAAAACAGTGTCAATCGTGCGTTGATCATTCCACATTATCGCCGGACATGTCGGAACCCCAGCAGCATCAACCAGCACCGTCGTATGCATTTGCCCGGTGGCCCCAACGCCCTTAATTAGAGACAGGTCGACCTTCTCCCCAAGCAAGGCGCACGCCGAACAAACGGCATCCCACCATATCCCGGGTTCGATCTCTCTCCAACCGGGATGAGGCTCAGAGCATTCGTAAGCCTCGCTTGCAGTTGCGACAACTTTTCCACTTTCATCAATGCACGTAAGCTTCACCGATGACGTGCCAACATCGACACCAAGGTAGAGCGCGCCCATTATCGCCTCATCCATATCCATAATTCCGCTTTACTCAGCGATGCCGTTGATGGCGCGGGTCGTTTTGTAGGCAACGGTCGCAACGGCTTCTCGAGCATCGATTAGCACCTTGGCAAGATTGTGCTCATTGTTGTTTGCCTCATACGCCTTGCCAACAGTTGTGATGTAGGCCTTGCGCAGGTCGCTTGCGATATTGATCTTGGACATCTTGTGCGGCTGCATCGCGTGGATGGTCTCGTAGGGAATTCCCGAGCCGCCATGAAGAACGAGGGGACACGGAGATACCTCTGCAAGCTTCTCAAGCAGCGGCAAATCGATGCGCGGCTCATCTTCGAGGCCATGAACATTACCGATGGACACAGCCAGCAAATCACAGCCCGTGCGCTCTACGAACTCACAAACCTGATCCGGGTCGGTCTTAAGATCCGCCTCGGAAACATGATCGTCCTCCTTGCCCTTAATGGCGCCAAGCTCCGCCTCGACGGGCACGCCATAGCAATGGCAATAGTCGACCGCCTGGCGCGAGAAGCGAATGTTCTCTTCAAAGGAAAGCGCGGCACCGTCGATCATGACAGAGGTGAAGCCAGCCTGGACCGCCTGGCGTACGTCCTCGAGCGTCTTGCCGTGATCGAGATGCAGACACGTGGGAACGATATAATCCTCCGCCGCGCGCTTTACGATGGATGCGATCATGCCGTAATCGGACAGCTTGACGTTAGTAGGGGCGATCTGAAGAATACCCGGCATCCCGGCCCTCTGTAATCCATCCAGGATACCTAAGGTCATCTCCATGTTCGTCGTGTTATATGCGGGAAGGAGCCATCCGTTCTTGCGTGCAATCTGGATCAGCTCAGTCGAAGTTACAACTGCCATGATTCCTCCAACCGGGTTACGGCAATTCGAGTTGAGTTTTCGTTCCAGATACTTATATAGACGTCTATGTACCTGTTTATAGACGACTATATACCTTTTTGATTTATGCGCAAAGCACTAAATGCAGCAAATCGAAAAAAGGGGCTGCCGAGAAGCACTCGACAGCCCTTTTCATTTGACATGCTTACCCCAGCGCCCCATTTGCCAGCATATCGGTAACGTCATTTAGGCTCGAAACTATTGCCGTGGCCAATCTTTCCATCTCATCTGTTGGCTCAGAGAGATCGGGGACCATGACAGTGCAAAATCCTCCTGCAAATCCCGCACGCACCCCGTTATAGGAATCCTCTAAAAAGAGGGATTTCTGCGGCGAAGCTCCTAGCTCATCCGCCGCTTTCAAAAAGACGTCTGGATAAGGCTTGGCGTGTTCGACCTCAATACCAGAGACGATCGAATCGAAATAAGGGAGTATTCCTCCCCTTATCAAATTTGCCTCGATCATTTTTCTGCTCGATGATGAAGCAACTGCCATCGGAATTCCCTCAGCCTGAAGATAGTCGAGAAGCCGATCTAATCCGGGTTTCTTCTCTGCGCCCTGAGCCAGCGCTTCATGCGCTATTTCGTAAAAACGGTCAACAAACGCTTGAGAATCGACCTCATCACCATACCACTCGCGAATAATGGACACCGCTTCTGATCCATTGGTGCCACGCATGGCGTCCGCAAGACCCTCTTTGCATTCAACCTCAAACTCAATTGCGGTTTTGGGCCAGCAGGAAGCCCAAATCGGCTCAGTATCGAACATGAGCCCGTCCATATCGAAGATAACCGCCTCGAACATATTGCCTCCTAGTTCAAATAGACGTCTATATACGTTTATTCTATCAAAGGAGATCTATCTTTCGCGACGGCATGAAAGGAGACGGGCCCAGTAAAAGCCGGCAGGCACCTCGCCCACCAAAAACCACCACGATGGGGACTATTCCCATCGTGGTGGTTGCCCTACATCGATCTACTTGGCGTGGCACTTCCAGAGCGGCCCTTGCATCGGCATGCATGTTGCAGGCAAAATCACACGCTACTTGGCGCGACCCTCCTCATAGCGCTCGACCAGCTTGGCCTGAACGTCATAGGGAACCTGCTCGTAGCCAGCGGGCTTCATGGTAAAGTCACCTGTGCCGCGCGTGATAGAGCGCAGGCGCGTCGAGTAATCCGCCAGCTCTGCCAGCGGCGCCTGGGCAATGACCACGGTGTCTCCGCGCTCATCGGTCTCCATGCCCGTCACGCGACCGCGCGAGGCCGAGATGTCGCCCATCACGGCGCCGGCGTAGCTCTCGGGAATAGTCACCGTGATTTCCTCGATGGGCTCCAGCACCACCGGGTCGGCATCGGCGCATGCCTTGCGCAGGCCGATGCGAGCCGCCGCGCGGAACGCCATCTCGTTGGAGTCGACGCTGTGATACGAGCCGTCGTACACAGCCACGCGAATGCCCGTGAGCGGGTAGCCGGCAATGATGCCGTCCTTCATGGTCTCCTGGACACCCTTGTCCACGGCGGGGATCAGCGAGCGCGGAATGCGGCCGCCCACGACCTCATCCACAAACTCGTAGCCGTCGCTCGTGCCGTCGGGCCCAATAAGCGGCTCCACGCGCAGCCAGCAGTCGCCGTACTGACCGGCACCACCGGTCTGCTTCTTGTGGCGGCCCTGGGCGCTCGCCGTGCGGCGGATGGTCTCGCGATACGGAATGCGGATCGGCACGCTCTTGGCCACGACCTTGGTACGGTCCTCCAAACGGTTGAGCAGCACCGAAACCTGCGCCTCACCCACGGCGGAGATAATGGTCTGGCCGGTCTCCTCGTCACGATCGATGCTCATGGTCGGATCAGCCTTGCACGCCTTCTCGATAAACGTATAGAGCTTCTCTTCGTCGCCACGGTTCTCGGCCTCGATGGCAATGCGGTACTGCGAGTTGGGGAACTTAAACGCCGCAGCCTCGACCTTGCCGGTAATCGAGAGCGTATCGCCCGTCTCGGCCGCCAGCTTGGGTGCCACGATAATGTCGCCGGCATAGGCGTGACCGACCTCGGTCATGTCGCGGCCGCACATCACATACAGGTGAGCCAGACGGTCGCCCTTGCGCGTGCGCGCGTTGACCAGCTCAAGGCCCGGCTCAAGCGTACCCGTCAGCACCTTAATAAAGCTGATGCGACCCTGCTGTGGATCGGCCAGGGTCTTAAACACAAAGGCCACCGGGCGGTCATCGTCACTCGAGATCTTAAGCGAATCGCCGTCAATGAGCGGCATCTCGCCGTAGTCAGTCGGCGCCGGGAAGTACGTGGCGATGTCGTCCATCAGCGAGTTGACGCCCTGCTCCTTAATGCAATCGCCCGCAAAGACCGGCACAAAGATGCGCTCGGCGATCGCCTTGGACAACAGGCCCTCAAGCTCCTCCTGCGTCAGCGTCTCCTCGCCTTCCAGGTACTTCATCATCAGCTCATCGTCGGCCTCGGCCACCAACTCGCACAGATGGTCATGGGCTTCCTCAGCCTGGGCACGATACTCCTCGGGAATCTCCGACTCTACGGCTTCGGTGCCGTTGCAATGGCGCGCCTTCATGCGCACCAGGTCGATGATGCCGTCAAAGTCCTCGCCCTCGCCCCAGGGGAGGGTCACGGCGCCTAGGCGCGTGCCAAAGCGCTCCTGCAGCAGTTCCATGGTGGTCGCAAAGCTGGCCTCGGAGCGCGACAGGCGGTTTACGAACACCGCGCGCGCCAGGCGCAGGTCCTCGGCGGCGTACCAAAGCTTAACCGTCGTCGGCTGCGGGCCGGCCTCGGCGTCGACCACAAACAGCGCCGTCTCGCAGACGCTCATCGCGGCAAAGGCGTCGCCGATAAAATCGGGGTAGCACGGGGCATCGAGCACGTTGATGCGGGCGCCCTTCCAATCGATCGGCGCGATGGTCGTCGAGATGGAGAATGAACGCTTGACCTCTTCGGGGTCATAGTCGAGCGTGGGCTTGGTGCCGTCGTGGCCGCCCAGGCGGGCGGTCTTACCGGAAAGGTGGAGCATGGCCTCGGCGAGTGAAGTCTTGCCCACCCCGCCTTGGCCTACGAGCACCACGTTCCTTACGTTGCCGGTCTTGGGAGCACCCATGATGACCTCCTTGCAGGGCCGCGCGCAATGCGCGACGCCAACGGGGAGAGTTCGCGGTCGGTGCCGTCCCGGGAGCAGCACGGTCGGCAGCCGAGCCGACTCACCCTCCAAATGTCCTATGCCACCACCCTACCCTCACAGGCGACTGTCCATGCACACCTTTCGGCGCACGTATGAATACAGGCGGCGAGAGGAAGGGGCGAGCTTGCGAGGCGATTATTGAACCCCACGGATGCAAATAAAATGCCGCCCCAGGCCGTAAGACCTGCGGCGGCATCACCTCAATAAGCAGTTGAGTAAATAGCTGAGCCTATCCCTCGATACGGCTCAAGAACTCGCGTGTACGCTGCTCGCGCGGATGATCGATAACCTGCTCGGCCGGACCCTCCTCAACAATGCGACCGCCGTCCATAAAGACCACGCGATCGGCAACATCGCGCGCAAACTGCATCGCATGGGTCACGATCACCATCGTCATATTCTGCGCCGCCAGGTCCTTGATGACGCGCAGAACCTCGGCCGTCAGCTCGGGATCGAGCGCCGAGGTCGGCTCATCAAAGAACAAGATTTCCGGGTCGAGCGCCAGGGCGCGGGCAATACTTACGCGTTGCTGCTGACCGCCCGAAAGCTCGCAGGGCACCTTGTTCTCGTTACCCGTAAGCCCCATCTGTGCAATGAGCTCGTGTGCGCGAGCCTCCGCCTGCTCGCGCGGGCGCTTAAGCACGCGGATCGGTGCATCGGTGATGTTTTTCATCACGGTATAGTGCGGGAACAGATTGTAGTTCTGAAACACCAAACCAAACCGCGAGCGCGCCTGTTTAGGCACATCGCCCTTTGCGTACACCGCGCCCGAACCCGCATCCGTCGCAACGGCAAGGTCACCAAACGAGAGCGAGCCTCCGTCGAGTGTCTCGAGCAGCGTGGCACACCGCAACAGCGTGGACTTGCCGCCACCCGAAGGCCCGATAATCGCCACGACCTCGCCACGCTTCACCTCAAGCGAGATATCCTTGAGCACCTCATTGCCGCCAAACGCCTTACGCGCGTTCGATATATTCATAACCGTTCCGGACACAGGAACCTCCACGTGTTTGAAAAGCACAACGGGACAGGCTAGTCATGGTAATAGTCAAGTCGTTTCTCGGCAGCGCCTAACAGCATCTCGACTACAAAGTTAAAGACCCAGTAAATCAGTGCCGCGATCGCAAACGGTACCATGCTCACCTGCGAGGCGACCAGCGCCTTGGCCGTCGAGAACATCTCACCCACGCCAATGGCAAACGCCAGCGACGTGTCCTTGACCAGCGTGATGATCTCGTTGCCCATCGCCGGCAAAATGCGCTTGGCGACCTGCGGCATCACGATATACAGAAACGTCTGCGTGCGCGAATAGCCCAGCACCTCGGCGGCCTCGTATTGACCGCGCGGAATGGACTGCAGGCCCGAGCGATAGATCTCGGCAAAGTAACCGGCGTAGTTGATGATGAACGCCACGACGCACGCCGTCCACTTGGAATCGGGCGTGAGCGAAATGCCGAACACGTAGTACGGGGCAAAGTAGATGGCAAACATCTGCAGCATGAGCGGTGTGCCGCGCATGACCGAAATGTAGATGCGCGCAATCCAGCGAAGCGGCGCGATTTTGCTCATGCGCATAAACGCCACGGGGATTCCCAGCGGAATCGACCCCAGCAGTGTCAGCACAAACAACTGCAAACTGACCAAGAATCCCTGGCCAAGCATCTGCATCATGACCTGAATAGACATTACTTGAGCACCCAATTATCGAAAGACAAACCATAGCTTGAATATTTATCGCAGAGGTCCTTGACCGTGCCGTCCTCGTAGAGCGCCTTGAGCGACTCGGCTACAGCATCGGCCGACTTGGTGTCGCCCTTCTTAAAGCCAACGGCGTAGTGCTCGCTGGACAGCGGCTCATCAAGCTGCGTATAGGCATCGGGCTTGGCGGCAAGCTGATACTGGGCAATCGAAAGATCGCACGCCACGGCATCGACCGCGCCGCTCTCGAGCTGCATAAAGGCCGTGTTGTACTCGCCGATCGTGTCGAGCGTGGCAAACGTCGCCGCCAGATCCTTCTGGTCACCCTCGAGCACATCCTGCGCAGCGGAATCGGTCTGGGTAATCGCGGTCTTACCGGCAAGATCGTCCCAGCTCTTGATGCCCGCATCCTTCTTTACCACCAGCACCTGCTCGTTGAGCATGTACGGCTCGGAGAACGTGTAGTCGTCCTCGCGGCCCTCCATGGTAAAGCCGTTCCAGATGCAGTTGATGGCGCCCGAGTTAAGCAGCGTATCCTTGGCATCCCAGTCGATGGCCTCGTATTTGACCTCCCAGCCCTGCTTATCGGCAACAGCCTTGGCCAGATCGAGATCAAAGCCGGTGTACTCGCCATCGTCGCCCACAAAGCCGTACGGAGGATAGGACTTATCAAAGCCCACCACGAGCTTCTTGGACTCCGCAGCGCCCTTCACATCCTTGGCCGCGGCAGAGCCAGCAGCGGAGCCCTTGCCGGCACCACCGCCGCAACCGACAAGACCAAGGCCAAGCACCGTGGCGAGCGAGCCGGCTAGACCAACAAACTGACGACGAGACATATCGGTGTTCATGGTATTCCCCCTTGATGGCACTTTAGTTAAGTAAAGTGAGTTGTGTAACGTCCAGAATCATACACTCTACCTTGATAAAGTACAAGGGAGAGGTTGCCCGGCGTGGGGGGGGGGGGGGGGGGGGGGGGGTATGTTTTTTTAAAAAAATAAAAAAAAAAATAAAAAAAAAAAAATAAAAAAAAAAAAAAATAAAAAAAAAAAAAAATAAAAATAATATTAATTTGGGGGGGGGGGGGGGGGGGGGGGGGGGGGGGGGGGG
>CALLST010000071.1:0-9830 GCA_938011875.1 uncultured Collinsella sp.
CGTCGGCGCTTCGGGCGATGCCTGGACCTCGACCGTTACCATCGATAAAGGTTCTGCCGACGGGCTTACCATCAACATGCCTGTGACGAGTTCGGCTGGTGTTATCGGACAGATCATCGAAGTCTCGGCCAAGACGTCCACCGTGCGTCTGATCGGCGATGAGAACTCGGGCGTGTCCGCTATGGTGCAGGACACGCGCGCCCAGGGCATGCTGCAGGGTCAGGCTGACGGCACGCTGCGTCTTGAGTACGTGAGCGTCGACTCCGATGTTAAGGTTGGCGACATCATCGTGACCTCGGGCATTGGCGGTGTGTTCCCCAAGGGTCTACCGCTCGGCACCGTCTCGTCGGTCGAGAAATCGGCAAACGACGTGTACTACACCATTGTGGTACGCGCCCAGACGACGGCCGAGAACAACGAGGAAGTGCTGGTCATCACCTCGCTGACCGACGAACAGTCGGCCTCGGATGAGGACGTGAGCACGGCCAACAGCACGCCGCAGGGAATGTCGCGCGATGCTGCGACCAAGACGAAGGACGAGAGCTCGGATGACAGTTCCGACACGTCCGAGACGACCGATTCCGGCTCGAGCGAATAGGGGGCATGTCCATGGATCTACACGAGCAGGGGATGAGCTCCCGCACGTTTGTAATCGCCGCCATTGTGTGCGTGCTGCTGCAGGCAGGCCTGGCACCGCAGATCTCCATTGCGGGCGGTCGCGTCAACTTCATGATTATCCTGGTGTGCCTAAGCGTGTTCTCGGGCGACCCGACCCGTGCCGTCGTGTGCGGTTTTTGCAGCGGCTTGTTCTATGACCTGTCCGCTGCCGTGCCGGTGGGCGTTATGTCGCTCCTGCTGACCGTGGGTTCTTTTGCCCTGGTGCACAGCCCCGTCCGTCAGACGGGCGGTACCCCGAGTGCGCGCGGCGTCACTGTGGGCGCCTTCGCGCTCGTCATTAATGTGATCTACAGCATCATCTTGCTGTTTATGGGTTTGGAGACGAGCTTTGTCGTGGCGATCTTCGGCCATGCGGTGCCGTCTTCGATCCTGACGGGTCTGGTTGCCATTCCGTTTTTGATGTCCGGCGTCGTGCCGCAGTCCGGTTATGGATTCTCCGCACGTGGCGGACGCCAGACGGGCATGCGCTTTAAGCCCAAGACCCGCAAGCTCAAATAGGGGAGGCCCGTAGATGTCTTCCCAGTTGACGGTTATTATCGCCGGTATCGTGCTGGTTGTGGCCATCGTGGTCGCGCTGGTCATCATGCGTCGTGGCGATTCCCGTTTTACCTACGATACGCAGCATGGAACGGCCCCGCGCGCCACCGAGGGCGAGGGCAATACCGCGGCGACCGCCTTTAAGGGCCGCTTTTCCATCCTCACCACGGGTGTGGGCGCGATGTTCGCGGCGCTTGCCGTCAAGCTGTGGGGCATGCAGATGGTCTCGTCGGACTATTATGAAAAGCAGGCTAATAGTAATCAGACGCGCACCGTTACCACACCCGCTGTGCGCGGCCGCATCCTCGACCGCAATGGCGTGGCGCTTGTCCAGAACCGTCCCTCACTTGCTGTCGTGGCCTACCGCGACCTTGCCGAGGATGAGGTTCTGGTTCGCCATCTTGCCAACGTGCTTGGAATGCCTTACGTGGCGGTCCTTCGCAATATTCAGGACAATACAGAGGGCGCCCAGAGCCTGCATACCATCGCGCCGGACGTCGGTCGCTCCACGGTTGCCTATATCAAGGAGCACGCCGGCGAGTTCCCGGGCGTCAAGATTGCCGAGCGTACCGAGCGCCAGTATCCATATGGCGAGACGGCATGTCATATCTTGGGCTATACCGGCACCATTACCTCCGAGCAGCTCGAGGCCCAGAATAAGAAAACCTCTGGCGATGATGATGCTTCTGCTGGCAAGATTACGTACCAGTCGGGCGATATCGTGGGCCAGGCGGGCGTTGAGAGCTACTACGAAAACCTGCTGCAGGGTATTCGTGGCGAGCAGACCGTCAAGGTCGATGCCTCGGGCAATGTGACCGGTCAGGCCGGCGCCGTGCCCGCGAAGGCCGGCTCTGACATTAAGCTCACGCTCGACCTTAAGATCCAGCAGGCCTGCGAGACGGCGCTGGCGAGCGCTATCGAGCTTGCCAAGACCACTGGCTACAGCAATGCCGGCAACGGCGCTGTAGTGTGTCTCGATCCCAACAATGGCGAGATCCTGGGCATGGCGAGCCAGCCCAAGTTCGATCCGTCCGTCTTTATCGGCGGCGTCTCAAATGACGTGTGGACCGAGCTCAATGATGACAAGGGTTCCCACCCGCTGCTCAACCGCGCCATTAGCGGACAGTACATGTCGGCCTCGACCATCAAGCCGCTCTCGGCACTGGCCGGTCTTGAGTTTGGAACCTACACGTCGGGGCAGACGACCAACTGCACGGGTTATTGGACGGGTCTGGGCAAGTCGTGGGGCAAGTACTGCTGGCTGCATTCCGGCCACGGCACCATGACGCTGCAGTCGGGTATCGCCAACTCGTGCGACCCTGTCTTCTACGACATGGGCAAAGCGTTCTTTTATGACGAGCAACATCCCGAGGGTCTGCAGGAGGTCTTTCGTCGCTGGGGTCTAGGCAAGACCTGCGGTATCGATCTGCCGAGTGAGGGCGCGGGCCGTATTCCCGATGCCGAGTGGAAAGAGTCGTACTTCACCGACGCATCTGCCGAGGACCGCAAGTGGAATGCCGGCGATATGACCAACATTGCCATCGGTCAGGGTGACATCCTGGTGACGCCCCTGCAGATGGCGTGTGCCTATATGGGTCTTGCCAACGGCGGCAAACAGTACGTGCCTCACGTGTTTTTGTCTGCCGTGTCGCGCGATGGCGACGGCGATGCCTATAAGTACAACGGCAAGGGCAAGAAGAAGCGCCTGGAGGCCAAGATCAACAGCGATTCGGATTTGGCTCTTGTTCGCAACGGCATGCACGACGTGATTTACACGGCATCGACGTCCCTGGCGGCTCACTTTGGCACCCTGACGCCGCAGGTATACGGCAAGTCGGGCACGGGCGAGAAAAGCGGCGAGGACGAATACGCTTGGTTCTGCGCCTATGCACCGGCCGATGACCCCAAGTATGTCATCGCTACTGTCTTGGAGCAGGGCGGCGGCGGCTCAGATACCGCGATGCATGTCGTGCGCGACGTTCTCGGCGTGATTTATGACGAGCCCGATACATCTTCGGCCTCGGGCGATTCTTCGGTTCGATAGGAGGTTGCGATGGATTTTTCTCCGGCGGATCTGTTCCGTTCAACCAAGACCGGCTCTCGCAGCAGCCTGGACCGCGTCAACAAGCAACTTTCGGCCTCGCGCGGCACGTTTCGCCAAAAGGTGCATATCGGTGTGCTCGTGGCTACAGTGGCGCTCGTCGCCTACGGTGCCATCATTATCTGGTCGGCTTCGCAGTTTAAGGCCGATGCTTCGTTCTCACGCCATCTGCTGGGAATTGGCATCGGCACGGTGCTGGCGGTGCTGGTCTGGCGCTCCGACCTGCGCGGTATTTCCAATTTCTCGACGGCGTTGCTCGTCATCGACCTGATCGTGATCTTCTCGCCCAAGATTCCGGGTCTGTCCTATACGGGCGGTCTGGGCATGACGGGTTGGATCAAGATTCCCGGTATCGGCTTGACATTCCAGCCGGTTGAGCTTGCCAAGCTCATCACCATCTTCTTTATTGCTACGCTTGGCTCGCAGTATAACGGTCGCATCGATACCGTTCGCGACTACGTCAAGCTCTGCGGCATGCTGTCCATTCCGTTTTTGGCCGTCGTTGCCATGGGCGACCTGGGCTCGGGCCTGGTCGTGCTGGTTTCGGGCGCCATCGTCATTTGTATGAGCGGTGCACGCCGCGAATGGGTGCTGTCGACCCTGGCCCTGCTCGTGGGCCTGGTGGCCCTCGTCCTGGCGCTCGATTCGGTCTTTGATTCGTTGCTCGGCCACGATGTGCTCATCAAGCAGTATCAGATGAACCGTCTGACGGTCTTTATCGACCCCGATAATGCCGATTCGGATGATGCCTACAACCTGCAGCAGTCGCTTATCGCCGTTGGCTCGGGCGGCTTCTTTGGTAAGGGTTTGGGCCATGCGACGCAGTCGGCCGGCGGCTTTCTGCCTGAGTTCCACACCGACTTCGTCTTCGCCTTCCTGTCCGAGACCTTTGGCTTTTGCGGTTCCTTTTTGCTCCTGTGCCTCTACGTGCTGCTGATCTTTTCGACGATTCGCGTCGCCTTTAAGTGTGAGTCGCTGTTTTTGCGTCTTTCGTGCGTGGGCATCGTTGGCATGTGGGCGTTCCAGACCTTCGAGAACATCGGCATGTGCATCGGCATGATGCCGATTACCGGTATTCCGCTACCGTTTATTAGCTTCGGTTCGTCTTCGATGATGATTCAGCTGCTGACGGTGGGTATCGTACAATCCATATGGCGGCATCGTTCGGGCGCCGCGTAACCGCTGGAGGGGTTTGCTATGAAAATTCCCGTAGATAAGCTGACCCGCGCTTTTAAGATGGGCGCGTCCGTTAAGAAGGATTCCGATACGCCGGTGCGCGTCTCGGTCTATCTGGATTCGTCCGCCTCGCGCTTTCTGGCCGAGACGGTGCGTGACGCCTTTGTGCCGCAGACGACCTCGGGCATTGTGCGCGTCGAGCGTCTGGGGGAGGAGCGAATTGCTCCAAAGACCGATACCGATGTGGTACTGGTGCTCTCGTGTGGTTCCGACCGCCTGGAGAGTGCCGTGCAGGAGCTCGTGATCGCCGGCGCGCCCGTGTGCGTGCTTGCCGAGTCTGCTGTGGAGGTGCCGTTTATCGAGGAGTCCACGCCCATGCTCGGCGTGGTAGCGGCAACCGATAAGACGTATCTGCTCGAGACGCTTGCCCGCTGGATTCTCGATCGCACCGACAAGGAAACGGCTTTTGCGGCGAACTTTGCCTTCATGCGCATCGCGGCGGCCAATCGTATCATCACCTCGTGCGCGCTCACCAATATGGCGACCGGTGCGCTGGTGTTTTTGCCGGGCGCCGATTATCCCGTTATGGCGCTGGCGCAGGTGGGCATGCTCTTTGAGCTCGCTGCCGTCTTTGGACGCGGCATTAAGCCCGAGCGCGGCTACGAGGTCGCGGGCGTGCTTGCCGGCGGTCTTGTGATCCGAGCGGTCACCCGCGCGCTCGTCAAGCAGACGCCGCATATTGGGTTTGCCGTCAAGGCGCTCACTGCTGCCGCGGGCACCTACGGCATGGGCCGTGCGCTCGTTTCGCTCTACGAGCGCGATGTCGACTACAGCCGTGCCAACGAGGTGGTCACTGCCACGTTCTCCCGCGTTCGCGATCTGGTGACCACGGTCGCGGGCGCTACCCGTCCTATGGCGTCCTATCAGGACGCATCAGATCTCGCTGCTTAGGGGTTTTCCGTTGCGCGTTGCATACCAAGACTGTTTTCATTTAATTGAGCCGTTGCTCGCCAAGGTCGAGAAGCCGAGTCGCTATATCGATCACGAGTGGGGCACGCTTTCCAAGGCCGATGCCGACTACCGTTGCTGCCTGATCTATCCGGATGTGTACGAGGTCGGTCTGCCCAACCAGGGTATCGCCATCCTCTACAACATCCTTAACCAGGCCGAGGGCATCTCCTGCGAGCGTGGCTATGTGCCGTGGCCCGATATGGGTGACGCCATGCGCGAGGCGGGCATTCCGCTGCTCTCGCTCGAGGGTGCAGCGCCGGTCGCTTCGTTTGATATCGTCGGTCTGCATGTGCCGCACGAGATGGCGGTGACGAACTTCCTCGAGGCACTCGACCTCGCTGGCATTCCGCTGTTGGCGGCCGACCGAGGCGAAGACGACCCCATCATCATTGCCGGCGGCCCCTCGGTGTACAACCCAGAGCCGTACGCGGCCTTCTTCGATGCCATTCTCATCGGCGAGGGCGAGGAATCGCTGCTCGAGACCTGCCAGCTGCATCGCCGCCTGCGTGACGAAGGGGTCCCGCGCGCGCAGATTGTCGAGCAGCTTGCATCCATTGCCGGCAACTACGTGCCGTCGCTCTATGAAGTTCGTCACGACGAGCCCTGCTCGCCGCATGGCTACACCGTGCCGCGTGAGGGCAAGGATGCGCCGACCGTGGTCTACAAGCGCGTCGTCGAGGATTTCGGCGCCACGAATCCGCTGTCGCAGTCGTGCGTGCCTTATGCGCAGCTGGTCCACGACCGCCTGTCTATCGAGATCCTGCGCGGCTGCGCCCGCGGCTGTCGTTTTTGCCAGGCCGGCATGACGTATCGCCCGGTGCGCGAGCGCTCGGCCGACCAGATCGTCTCGTCGGTGATTCAGGGTCTGGAAAAGACCGGCTATGACGAGGTGTCGCTGACCTCGCTCTCCACGACCGACCACTCCTGCATTCGCGACGTGCTCGGCAGGCTCAACCGCCGCCTGGAGGATACGGGTATTCGCGTGTCTATTCCGTCGCAGCGCCTGGATTCGTTTGGCGTGGATATGGCCGAGTCGGTCGCCGGCGAAAAGAAGGGCGGACTGACGTTCGCGCCCGAGGCCGGCAGCCAGCGCATGCGCGACATCATTAACAAGAACGTGACCGAGGAGGACCTGGACCGTGCGGCCAAGGCGGCCTTCGAGGCCGGCTGGAACCGCATGAAGCTCTACTTTATGATGGGCCTTCCCGGCGAGCGCGACGAGGACATCGTGGCCATCGCCAATCTGGCCGATCACGTGCTGGAGCTCGGTCGTTCCGTGGTGCCCAAGGCTCGTCGCGGCTCGATCTCGGTGTCCATCTCGGTTTCGGTCTTTATCCCCAAGGCTGCCACGCCGTTCCAGTGGTGCCCGCAGCTCGACTACGACGACGTCAAGCGTCGCCAAAAGCTGCTCATCACGAGCGTGCGCAACCGCGCCGTACGCGTGCATTACCACGATGCCGAGACTTCGCTCATCGAGGCCGCGCTGTCCCGCGCCGGTCGCGACATGACGCCCGTCATCATCGATGCTTGGCGCTCGGGCTCCCGCTTTGACGCCTGGGTAGAGCATTTCTCGCTCGATAACTGGAAGGAGGCTGCTGCCAAAAACGGCATCGACCTCAATGAGCTCGTGCACCTGCCCTACGAGTTGGACTGGCGCCTGCCGTGGGAGCATGTGAGCCCCGGCTGCACGCGCGGCTTCCTCGAGCGCGAGTACCGTCGCTCACTCGAGGGCGTCACGACTCCCGACTGCACCCGCACGTCGTGCACCGGCTGCGGGATCTGCCCCACGCTCCACGCCAAGAATGTATTGATGGGTGATCGCGCATGAGTGAGCGCCTGACCGACAACCCCTCGCTCTTTAGGCTTCGTGTTCGCTATGGCAAGCGCGATCGCCTTAAGTACCTGGGCCATCTCGAAGTAATCCATACCATTGAGCGCATCGTGCGCCGTGCGGGACTTCCCTATGCCGTCACGCAGGGCTTCTCTCCGCACATGCGCGTGGGCTTCTCTTCGGCGCTACCGGTGGGTACGTCGTCGACCTGCGAGTGGTATGACCTGTTTATGACCGAGTTCGTGGCGCTCGACGAGGCGTTTGGGCGCCTGGCTGCGGCGTCTCCGGCCGATCTGGCGCCCATCGAGGCGGCGTACATCGACGTGCGCACGCCGGCGTTGACGGCGCAGCTCACGCGCCTGTCGTATCGCATCGACTTACACCTGGATCCCGAGGCGCCCGTAAGCGCCGACGAGGTGCGTCGTGCGATCGACACGCTGCGCGCGGATCATGGCATCGACTACGCGCGCGGCAAAAAGAGCAAGCGCTTGGATTTGGATCACACGCTCGTGGGCTATGAGCTCACGGCGGGGGAGCGCCCGGACCATTTGGTGCTCATGCTCGACACCCATGCCGACAACGAGGGCTCCATGCGTCCGGAAATTTTGCTTTCTGCTGCTGATGTTTTGTTGCAGGGCTTGACCCCGGGCGTGGATGCACCTATTGTTTCCACCGGTATGCAAGACCTCGTGACCATCTGCTCCTACGATGTCGAGCGTCAGAATCAAGCATGCGAGGACGACGAGGGCCGACTCGTCAGCCCCATACCTGTGCGAACTTGTGGATTTGCTCCACATACTCGTTGACGGGGGTATTTTCGCCTGCTACTATATTCGGCTGTTGCACTAACTGATGCATGAAGGGCAAGTAAACATGTACGCAATCGTTAACACGGGCGGCAAGCAGTACAAGGTCGCCACCGACGATGTCATCACCGTCGAGAAGATCGAGGGCAATGAGGGCGACAAGGTCACCCTGCCGGTTATCTTCCTCAACGATGGTAAGAAGATCGTCACCGATCCCGACAAGCTGGCCAAGGCCAAGGTTACCGCTCAGATCGTTGAGCAGTTCAAGGGCGAGAAGCAGCTGGTCTTCAAGTTCCACAAGCGTAAGCGCTATCGTCGTCTGAAGGGTCACCGTCAGCAGCTCACCAAGCTGAAGATCGTGAAGGTCCAGGCTACGTCCCGCGCCAAGAAGGCTGTCAAGGCAGAGGCCGAGGCTGTTGCCGAGGCTCCCGTCGCCGAGTAGATTACACTCGTAACGAAAGAGTAGGTATACACAATGGCACACAAAAAAGGACTCGGTTCCTCCCGTAATGGCCGTGACTCCCGCGGTCAGCGCCTTGGCACGAAGCGCTATGCCGGCCAGACGGTAACCACGGGCACGATTCTCGTCCGTCAGCACGGCACGCACATCCACCCGGGTGAGAACGTTGGCCGTGGTAAGGACGACACGCTGTTCGCGCTGGTCGACGGTACCGTTGAGTTCCACAAGGGTATCAAGCACAGGGTCAGCGTACGCCCGCTCGCGAACGCGTAATTCACCCTTCATAGAGCACATATGTGGGAGGCACTTGAGTTTTAGGATTCAAGGGTCTCCCTCTTTTTTGTAGGAGGCGATTCTGTTGTCACAGTTCACCGATATCAGCCGCATTAACGTGTGCGGCGGCGACGGCGGAGCCGGATGCATGTCGTTTAGGCGCGAGGCATTTGTCCCCAAGGGCGGCCCCGATGGCGGCGACGGCGGTCGTGGCGGCAATGTCGTCATCCAGGCCGATGCTCAGCTGTCTTCGCTGATCGATTACCGCTTTAAGCATCACTTTCGCGCCGAGCGCGGCACGCACGGGCAGGGTGCCCGTCGTAACGGCAAGAGCGGCGAGGACCTGATTCTCAAGGTCCCTATGGGTACCGTGGTGCGCGAGCTCGATCCCGAGACGCAGACCCCGATGTTCGAGATTGCCGACCTGGTGCACGACGGCGAGCGCGTCGTCGTGGCGCCCGGCGGTGCCGGCGGTCTGGGCAACACACACTTTGTGACGTCGGTGCGTCGCGCTCCGGCCTTTGCCCAGCTCGGCGAGCCTGCCGAGGAACACTGGATCGAGCTCGAGATGAAGCTTATGGCCGATGCCGCGCTTGTGGGCTTTCCCTCGGTGGGTAAGTCATCGCTCATTGCGCGCATGAGTGCCGCCCGCCCCAAGATTGCTGACTACCCGTTTACCACGCTCGTGCCGAACCTCGGCATGGTGCGTGCCGGCGAATATTCTTACGTCGTTGCCGACGTCCCCGGTCTCATCGAGGGCGCGAGCGAGGGCAAGGGCCTGGGTCATCAGTTCCTGCGCCACATTGAGCGCACGGCCCTGATCATGCATGTCGTTGACATGACGGGCGGGTTTGAGGATCGCGATCCGGTCGAGGACTATCGCATTATTAACCGTGAGCTCGAGCAGTATGGCGCAGAGCTCTCGGAGCGCCCGCAGATCGTTGTCGCCAACAAGTG
>CALLST010000072.1:0-1634 GCA_938011875.1 uncultured Collinsella sp.
AGAAGTACTTAGATGGTCAGAGCTTAACCGAAGCTATTGAATGGTTAAGAAGTATTGACGGCAGATTAGTCAAGGTCGGATTCAAATCACGCATGGGACAGTTGAGGACCGAATGGATTCGCAATGACATCAAAGAAGCTATTGAAGAGTTGGACGAAAGGGCTCAACGTATATCCGCAGATTCCGATAAAGACATGTGATTGAGTAAAGTCGTTCAATAGCTTGTTGGTATAGCACGTCTGGCTCAACCCGAATTCATCCTTTCACCGACTGGTAAAACGATTTACACCTAATTCCTGCCACAGCTCAGGGGCAATTTCTTTGTTTATGGCTTGATCTCGCTAAACTAATAACTGCTGCTACCAGGGCATTTTCTGGTGCACATTCTATTGGCTCCTGCGAAGATCGGAGCGGGTATGTTTGCTGCCGAGTCCTACACCAGCCGTCATTACATTGCGATTGTTGCCATGGCCTGCCTATGCGTTTTGCTGGGCGGGCCTTCTTATGCCGCGGGCGCGGACAGCCTGTTCATCGCGGGCGCGACGTACTACGAGCCGGGCGTGTCGGGCCCCGGCTGGGCCTGGACCGATGCCGACCACCTGGAGCTTAACGGCTACGCGGGCGAGGCCATCGGCGCCGACGGCAACCTGGTGCTGACGCTTGCCGGGCAGAACTCCGTGACGGAGTCGCATGCGCCCGATGCGGACATCACGCTGTGCGGCATGGAGGTGTGGGGCAACCTGACGCTTCGCGGTACCGGGACCCTGACGGCGACGGGCTCGCAGTGCGGGATCCACGTCTCGCAGGCGCTCGTGGTGGACGGCTGCACCGTCGATGCCCGGGCGGACGGGGCCGATATTACTGACGAGACGGTCGCCGGCGTGATCGCAGGCGACATGGCCGTACGCGGCGGCGGACGCGTCGTTGCCGCGAGCACCGGGTCCGGAGCGGGCGTGCACGCCCACGGCGTGTATCTGCAGGACGCGGGCCTTGGCGACGGCACGGCCGGCTGCCGGCTTTCCGTCGATGCATCATGGCTCGATGCGGCTGGTGCCGACGGCGGCGTTGCGTGCACGGGCGGGTCGCTTGCGTCCGCACGGTTTGTGGCGCCTGCCGGCGGAGCCTTTAGTGCTAGCGGCGTGGCGGATGCCTCCGGTGCGGTGGCACCGCATGTGGTGATTGAGCCCGAGGGCGCGACGGCGCCGGCGGGGAGACCGACGGGCGCGAGGTGCCCGGTGGCGGGACGGGCGAACCTGACGGTAGTACCGGACCTGCTGCAGGGCAGCCCGGTGCGGGGCCGACGACGGATCCCGCGATGAAGCCCTCGGCTACAACAACCAAGACCACCAAAACGACGGTGACCAAGACCACGGCGTCCACGTCCTCCAAACCCAAAGCCACCACCGCGACCGCAGCGACACTCCCCAAGACCGGCGACAACTGCTGGACCCCCGCTTCCGTGATGCGTTTCCTGCTTGGTGCAGTGCTTCTAGCTGCTGCATGCCGTTGCTGAAGCACCATTTCGATAGGCTATACAGAGGGCTATATTCGTAACGACGCATTAGTAGAATAGTTTATTACGACAATTGCTCAGGATTTATCTAACATGAACCACGAATCTGATCATACAGTTG
>CALLST010000073.1:0-20636 GCA_938011875.1 uncultured Collinsella sp.
CCAAGGCATCGGCGTTGCCGGACTAGTCATTGGGGACGTTCATAAATGACTACTCAGGAATGAGCGTGGATAATCTCCCGTTTTTGGCCTGTGTGCAGGCTCAAAGTGGGAGATTATCCACGCTCGCTTTAATTTGCCTGGGTTGCGATGCCTATCTAATCGGCTCGGCGTCTTCCCTGAGAATCGAAAGATACTCTTCATACCCGTACTGCCGGTATCTCTGTCTTGACTCGTCGAGCGGACGGAGGATACCCAATTCTTCAAATGATTTGACGAGCGAGCTCGCGGTACTCCTGCCGATATCGAGTTGGGCAGCGATGAATGCGGTGTCGACGATGGGGTGCTCTTCAAGAATGCCCAACAGCCTTTGCCCGTTTGCAGCAGTCCTTCCGAGATTTTCGGTAATGGTTGCTGTGGAACGGTTATGGAGGTCAACAAGGTTTTTTAAAGACCCTACCGAGTCCTTCGCACTCTCGAGAAGACTGTTGCAGAAAAACTCTATCCATTCCTCGTAAGTGCCTCTCTCCCTTACGGATGTGAGTTGCCGGTAGTACTCGCTTCGATTTTTCTTGAACTGGAACGATGGATAGAACAAGCAAGAATGAAGAACGCCATCATTGATGAGCATAAGTGTAATGAGAAGCCTGCCCAGGCGACCGTTTCCGTCTAGGAATGGATGGGCAGTTTCAAATTGGTAATGGACGAGCGCCGCCCGCACAATCGGATCCATTTCGACTTGAGGCTCATTGATAAAGCGTTCGAGGTCCTGGAGCGTGTTACTCAAATCTTCAATGTTTGGAGGGACAAACGATGCGGTTGCAATGGTGCAGCCTGAGGGGCCAATCCAGTTTTGTGAGGAGCGCAGCTCGCCTGGATTCTTCTCCGTTCCGCGCACTCCGTCCAGCAGGACCGCATGAACTTGCCTAAGAAGTCTCGTGCACAAGGGCATCTTTTTGAGCAGTTCTACGCCGCGGTCGACAGCACGGACGTAATTCACGACGTCTGCGACATCTTTATGATGGAGTTGTGTTTGCGATGGACTAAGTAGGTCGTCAAACGTGCACTGGGTTCCCTCAATTTGCGAAGAAAGGAGTGCTTCTTTGCGCACGTACATTGTCAGATACATGTCGGCGTTGGGAACAAAGTAGAGCATGCCTTCAAGCTCTCCAAGCTTTCGTGAGCATGCGGAAAGCGTGCGATAGGTTTCCTCGGTGAGGTTTAGCTGCCTCAATGATTGCAAGGGCGTTGGAAAAAACGAATAGTAAGCCAATTTCCCCGATAGATTATTGCGGAGCGTTCCCTGGCCGTTCTCCTCGATTTGCATCGCGCCCTCCATATCTTTAGTGCCGGAAACTCGTTATTAGGCTAATCATATCAATTCTAATAACGAGTTTAAGGATTAAATAGTTATTAGAATTGATGTAAACAATCTAATGATGAGAAGTCGTTACTACTTGACCATGGAGCTCGGCTTGGTACAAGGGGGGTTATCCAAAATGAGAGCGGATAATCTCCCGTTTTTGGCTCGGTGACGGCCTCAAAGTGGGAGATTATCCGCGCTCGCTAGTTAAGCGTCCAAAAATCCACACTCGCCAAACCTACCAAAAAGGGACAGGTTTATTTTGGCACGTTTCGGCCGGTATCAGGAAGTATCAGGGATGGGGCGGCGGTCCGTGGGCGCGAAAAGAAGTGTCGGGTTTGGTGTGCCCGCTTCTGCCCGTCCCGTGCGCAGGCGATACTCAGCTTATCGACCCGCGATGCAAAGGAGACGCTCGTCCCACGAGCACTACCGGGAAGGGCTCGCAATTCGAGTCCCCACCTTAGCATTTGAACCATTTGGCACTATAATCACCATAGGCATGCGCAAAACGTTGCGCTTAATCAAGAGGAGAAAACATATGGGTCTGTTTGACATGTTTAAGAAGAAGGCTGAGCCCGCGGCAGCTGCTGCTCCGGCCTCCATCTCTGCTTCTGCTGGCGCCGACGTGCTGTGCTCGCCCGTCAAGGGCAAGGTCATCAAGATGGCCGACGTGCCCGATCCCGTCTTTGGTGGCGAGGTTCTGGGCAAGGGCTGCGCGGTGTGGCCTGAGGACGACCTGGTCTATGCTCCCTGCGACGGCAAGGTGACCGTCACTATGGGTCACGCCGTGGGTCTGCAGTCCGATAGCGGCATCGAGGTTCTGGTGCACGTTGGCGTCGATACCGTCAACATGAACGGCGATGGCTTCGAGGGCTTCGTCAAGGCCGACGACGTCGTGAAGGCTGGCCAGCCCATACTCAAGATCGACCGAGCCAAGATCGCTGCTGCCGGTTACAAGGACTGCGTCGTCGTGGCCGTGTCCAACACCGCCGAGTTTGCTGATGTCGAGCTCGCCGTCGAGGCCGAGTCTGCCGTCGCCGCCGGTGACGTCATCGTTAAGGTTGTCCGCAAGTAATCTGCGGCATCCAAAGGATGTGCAAGGGTGGTCGGGTTTTCCGGCCACCTTTTTTATTGCACCGTGGGGAAGCGTTTTATTGCGCGTTGGGCGGGCTTGCAAACCGTTCGGACGCTAAAACGAACCGACCGCGCCTTCGCGTTGCCGAGGGTGTTCATAAGTGGATAGTATGGGCTTACTTATTACAACGTGTGCCGCGTCCGGGAAGCGCGGTGCCGCTCATTGGGAGGAACAACATGAAAAAGAAGCTGCTGCTTGTGCCCCTCATGGCCGTCTTGGTTGCATGCGTGGTCGTGCTTTCCGGCTGTGGAGGTCCTTCGGTTGAGGAGCTCATCACCGAGGATCTTACGACGCAGTTTGACGAGGTCAAGAACGGTGGCGACGACTTCCTCTCTGGTCTGGAGGAGGCTTCGGGCGACGAGTTCGAGCAGCTGGGTATCGATCCCAAGGAGTACGCCAAGACCTATCTCGAGGGCTTTGACTACAAGATCGGCGACGTGACGGTCGACGAAGACAAGGGTGTCGCGACCGCCGAGGTCTCTATCACATGCAAGTCTATGAACAAGATCGTCGAGGACTTCTCCACCCAGTATCAGGAGAAGGTCGCTGCGCTTGACACGGTTCCTTCCGATGACGAGCTGTACAAGATGGCCGGTCAGGTTATGGTCGATGTGACCAAGGCCACCGAGCCCAGGAAGACCACGGTTATCTTCAAGTACACCCGCAACGACGACGGCGAGTGGTCTGCCGACGACTCCGTCAACTCCGAGATGATGGATGCAATGCTGAGCTAGTTCGTTGCGGCGTTTTACCAAACGCCGCAACTGCTCGACGTTGCGCGGGCACCAGAGCGACAACTTGTCATTCAAAGAGGACGGTATGACCAGAAGGTCTATGCCGTCCTCTTTTCATGCCAATTTGTTCGCTCTGGTGTCCGCTCGCTGTCCGTCCTCTACCTGCGGCGTTGCCATTGTTGGGGTAGTCGTTGGGGCGTTCTTGTCTGACTAGTCGTTTAAGAACGTCCCCAACGACTACTTTCCGCGCAACAGCATTGTCGCAGCTGCGTTAAGCAGTGTCGCTCGTTACTCGCCCAGGATCAGCGCTGCGAGCTCGTCCTGGGTGTCCACCACGTAGTCGGCGCCGGCGGCTTCCAGCTCTGCGCGGCCGCGGAAACCCCAGCTGACGCCCGCACTCTTAAGGCCGGCGTTGTGGCCGGTCAGGATATCGACATTGGAATCGCCTACGTAGAGCGTGGTCGCCGGGTCGGCGCCTAGCTCTTCCATCACATGCAGCGTGACGGGTGCTTCGGGCTTGGGCGGAAACGCATCGACACGGCCCTGCACCAGCGCAAAGCGCTCGGAACCAAAATACTTTTCGATAAGCGGAGCCGCCGAGACGTGGTCCTTGTTAGTGAGCACGGCAAGCTGAACGCCCGCGGCGCGCAAGCGGTCGAGCATCTCGATCGTGCCGGCATAGGGAGCGGTGTGGTCTTCCTTGTGCTCGCCGTAGTAAGCCCTAAACTCGGCAAGCGTCTGCTCAAACATGCGGCCGTCGCCTGCGTACTCGGCGGGCATAAAGCGCTCAACCAGCTTGAGCATGCCGTTTCCCACCTTGTAGCGGTACTCGTCAACGGCAAACGTGGGCCAGCCGTGCGCCTCGCAGGTATGGTTGCCGGCGGCCGCCAGGTCCTCGAGCGTGTTGAGAATGGTGCCGTCCAGGTCAAAGATCACATGGGAAAAAGCTGCTGCCATGGGTGCTCCTGCCGCTTGAGTTGTAAAACGCACCCCATGATACTGGGCATGCGTGCCGGGCATGTTTGGAATCTGAATATCTTTAATAGCCCTGAGCCTTTGTCGTTAGCAAATTCTCGGCAGCTGCTCTCCTACGAGCATGTCGAGGATGCGGGTCGAGCCCCAGCCGGTGCGCACGCGCACGGCGGGATGGGCGCTCTCGGCAAGTGGCAGCACGCGGCCGATGATGGCGGCATTCTCGCCGTAGCGGGCGGCGCGCATGGCGGCCAGCGCCGCATCGGCTTGTTCGGCCGGCACGACGGCAACCATCTTGCCCTCGTTTGCCACCTGCAGCACATCGTAGCCGAGCATCTCGCAGGCGGCCTGCACGTCGGGACGCACGGGCACGGCATCCTCGTCGACCTCCATGGCAACATTGCTGGCCTGGGCAAACTCGTTGAGTGTGGACGCCAAGCCACCGCGCGTGGGGTCGCGGAAGCAGCGTGTGTCGGGTGCTGCGGCAAGCACATCGGCAATCAGGTGGTTGAGCGGCGCGGCGTCGCTTTCGATGGTGCTCGAAAACGCCAGACCCTCGCGCTGACTCATGATGGCGATGCCGTGGTCGCCCAGTGTGCCCGACACCAGGATGACGTCGCCGGGCCGGCAGTTTGCGCCACTGAGCGCCACGCCCGCGGGTACCTCGCCCACACCGGCGGTATTGATATAGACGCCGTCGGCCCCGCCGCGCTCGACCACCTTAGTGTCGCCCGTGATTATGGACACGCCCGCTTCGTGCGCCGTTTCGGCCATCGTCTGCACAATCTGGTGGAGCTTATCCATGGGATAGCCCTCTTCGAGGATGAAGCCGCACGATAGGTAGCGCACGTTGGCGCCCGAGGTCGCGACGTCGTTGACGGTTCCGCACACGGCAAGGCGGCCGATGTTGCCACCGGGGAAGAACTGCGGCGAGACTACAAAGCTGTCGGTCGACATGGCGATGCGCCCGCTCGCGGGCAGCGTGGCGACGCCGGCGTCGTTGCCTTCGAGCAGCTCGGGCGACCCAAAGGCATCCAAAAAGACCTCATCGATGATGCGTTTCATCATCTGGCCGCCGGAGCCGTGGCCCAGCAGGACGGTGCTATCGGTGGTGCTATGGGACATATCCAAAACTCCAATCGTGGGTGGTGCCGGCGTGCGGGTGTGTCCGGGCTAGTTGCGGTAGCGGTAGTACGCCGCGCAGCTGCCCTCGGAGCTCACCATGCAGGGGCCGACGGGATGTTCGGGCGTACAAGCGTGGCCGAACAGGGGGCAGTCGCTCGGCGTAATGGCCCCGCGCAGCACGTCGCCGCAGCGGCATCCGCGCGGCTCGACCGTCGCCTCAACGGGCACGTCAAAGCGAACGCGGGCATCAAAGCGCGAGAACTCGGGGCGGATGGAAAGGCCCGAGTTGGCAATCAGCCCCAATCCACGCCATGTGGTATCGCACGGCTCAAATACCTGCTCGACCAGCTGGCGCGCCACGGGATTGCCGTCGGCATTGACGCCACGACGGTAGGCGTTGTCGATTGCGGGCTGCCCCTCAACAACCATTTGGACCAGCATGCAGATACCCTGCAGGATATCGACCGGTTCAAATCCCGTGACCACGCCCGGGGTATTGAATTCGTCGACCAAAAAGCTAAAGGGCGCCAAGCCCGTGATGGTGGCGACGTGTCCCGGCAGGATAAAGCCGTCGATGGCGGTCTCGGGATCGTTGGCGATGGCGCGCAACGCCGGCGGCGTGGTCTTGTGGGCGCAATAGACCGAGAAGTTCAAAAGCCCGCGCGCTTCGGCCTCCAAGATGGCGGCGGCGATGGTGGGCGTTGTGGTCTCAAAGCCCACGCCCATAAAAATGACCGGGCGATCGGGGTTTTGCTTGGCAATGTCGAGCGCGTCGAGCGGGGAATAGACGATGCGAATATCGCGCCCTGCCGCCTTTTGCGCAGCGAGTGAGGTGGACGATCCGGGCACGCGCATCATGTCGCCAAAGGTGGTGATGATGGCGCGGTCTATGTTGGCGAGCGCGATCGCGTGGTCGATGTCGCGGTTGGCGGTGACGCAGACGGGGCAGCCTGGGCCGCTCAGCAGCTTGAGCCCGGCCGGCATAATGGAACGAAAGCCATAGCGCCCGATGCTCACGGTATGCGTGCCGCAGACTTCCATAAGGTTGATGGCGCGGTCGCCGACAAGCTCATGAATGCGCTCGATGAGCTCGCGAGCCAGCTTGGGATCGCGGAATGCCGAGAAGTCGATACCGGAGCGAGCCGGCTGCTCGGGCGCCACTAGTAAGCCTCCGCCGGGTTGGTGGCCAGCTGGTCTTCTTCGACCAGCTCGGACATGGCATTAACAAGCTCGAGCGTTTCCTGCGCTTCCTGCTCGTTGACAATCTGGATGCCAAAGCCGGCGTGTACGAGAATATAGTCGCCAACCTGCGCCGTCGGCACGAGTCTCAGCGACACGGGGCGCTCGATGCCCATCATGTCGACGGTGGCCTTGAGGTCGTCGTCGCGTTTGACTACTTTGCCGGGAACGGCCAGGCACATATTGTTCCCCTTTTATACGCTTTGCGCTGGATAGGCGCTTGATAATCCATCAGTTGATGGTAGCGCTCACGGGGTTTGCGGGCAAACGCGTTACGCCTGTGAGACGGCTGGGCACAGCGGCGTGCGAGGGTGAGCTACTGCGATGCAATCTGCGCAAGACGAGCGCTTGCGACTGCCGCCTGACCGTAGGCGATGCAGCCGTCGTTAACGGGCACGGTTTGGGGAATCAAGACAGTGAGACCCATGCTTTTGAGCTCGCGGGTGAGGAGCTGGAGCAAAAGGCGGTTCATGAACACGCCGCCCGAGAGCGCGACGGTATCGATGCCTTCGCGCGCGCAGATTTCGCGTGCGATTCGTGCCGAAGAGCGCGCGATGGCGATATGGAAGTCGAGCGCGAGCCTGTAGGTCGCAGTGCCGGCCCTGATTCCCTCCAAAAGCGCCTCAATAAGCGATCTGGAGTTTAGAACATGGCAGGCGTCCGGACGGGATGATTCGGTTACGGAAAAGCCGGCTATATTGCCGGCGGGGCAGGCACTTTCACTGCTGAGCGCGCGCCAGGCGGCGGCTTCGAGTTCTATGGCGGGTTCGCCCTCGTAGGTTGCCTTGTCGCAGATGCCCAGAATTGCTGCCGCGGCATCAAAGAGACGCCCCATGCTGCTGGTACGCGGGCTGTTGATGCCGCGCTCGATCATGGTGGCTGTCACGCTGCGCGTTTGTTCGTCGAGGCTGTCCAAAAGCTGAGCGGCGCCTGGGTGCTCGAGTAGGCCGAGTTCGCTGAGCAGGGCAAAGGCGTTGCGTCGAGCGTCGCGTACGGAGGCCGCCCCGCCGGGGAGCGCCCAGGTGAGCAAATGCGCGGTGCGCTCAAAGCCGTCAAGGCTGGCAACAAGAAACTCGCCGCCCCAAATGGTCCCATCGGTGCCGGCGCCGGTGCCGTCAAAGGCGATGCCAAGGACGCGCGCGTCGGTTGTAAGCTGGCCCGCGGCGATGGCTTCGGCCATTACGCTCGCGATATGCGCATGATGGTGCTGCACCTCGACGAGCGGCAGATTGCATTTTCGTGCCTGCTCGCGCGCCCACTGGCCCGATAGATAGCTGGGGTGTACATCGCAGGCCAAGGCGGCGGGCGCCAAGTCAAAGAGATCTTCCAAGCGCGTGCGCGCGGCGTTCCAGGCATCGAAGGTCCCGCCGTTTTCAACATCGCCGATATGCTGCGACACAAAACAGGTTGCCTCGCCGTTCGTCCCTTCACGCGTGAGCGCAATCGTGGCCTTTTGTTGTGGCCCGCAGGCGAGCACGCAGGACGGAGCGCCGTCGAGCGCCGGCAACGGTAGCGGCTGGGGTGCATATCCGCGAGCGCGGCGAACGGGCATAATGGCGCCGTCGACCACGCGCACTACAGAGTCGTCGTAGCGCGAGAGGATCGCGCGGTCGTTACCGAGCAACGCGTCGGCGATGCCGGCAGCAACGAGGTGTTCCCAGGCAAGGTCGTCGTCGGTCTCGATGGGTTCTTCGCTCAGGTTTCCGCTGGTCATGACGAGCGCGTGCATACCGCAGACTTCTGCCGCGGCAAGCAACAGATGCTGAAGCGGCGTATAGGGGAGCATGACGCCAAGCTCGGGCAGGTCGCGCGCGACGGACGGTGCGAGTACGAGGGCGTCGGAAGAATCGCCGTCGTTCCCGCAAATAGCCCGCCGGCGCAGCAGCACGATGGGGCGGATACTGCCGGCGAGCAGATCGCGTTCAGCATCGTTGATATAGCACAGGCGCCCGGCATCGGCAAGACTGCGCACCATGACGGCAAGCGGCTTGTTGCTGCGACGCTTGCGACGGCGCAGCTCGGCCACCGCCTGCTCGTTGGCAGCGTCACAGGATAGATGGAATCCGCCCAGGCCCTTGATGGCGACGATGTCACCGCTGGCCAGCAGCTCAACGCAGCGCTCGATGATAGCGTCGCTGGCCTCGCGTGTAGTGCCGACGGCCGGTGTCGCGGACGAATTCCCGCACGCATCGCCGTTCACAGCCTCGCGCCACGTAATATGCGGCCCGCAATCAAAGCAGGCATCGGGCTGCGCGTGAAAACGCCGGTCGAGTGGGTCGGCATACTCCGCGGCGCACTTGGGACACATGGGAAAACAATCCATCGACGTGGCCGCTCGGTCATAAGGCAGCGACCGAATGATGGTAAAGCGTGGGCCGCAGTTAGTGCAGTTGATAAAAGGGTAGTGATAGCGTCGGTCGGCGGGATCGAACAATTCGCGCAGGCAATCGTCGCAGGTAGCGATGTCGGGCGAGACGAGCGTCGTGTGCGCGGTCTGGTCCTGCGATGCTACGATGCGAAAGCCCTGTTCATTGGCAGCGCTCCAGCCGCCAGGCCCCAAATCCGCAATATCGACTCGCTCAACGCGGGCTGCCGCAGGCGCATGCTCAGAAAGCGCGGCAACAAAAGCATCGAGCGCATCGGCCGGAGCGTGCGCCTCGATATGCACGCCGTCGCCCGCGTTGAGCACCCAGCCGCAAATGCCGTGCGCCATGGCCTCGCGATACACAAACGGCCGCATGCCGACGCCCTGCACAATGCCCGTTACATGGATATGCGCATGTCGCATGCGACCCTCCTTCGTTGAAATGTGTGCTGTTACAGCCCCAGGCTCTGCTTGGTGGCGGCGCACGTGAGCTCGCCGTGCTTAACGCCGCGCAGGCCCAGCAGGCGGTCGGCTAGTTCGTAGACGCGCTCGCCGCGACCCTTGAGCGCCAGAATCTCCAAGCAGTTGTGGTGATCCAGATGCACGTGCATGGTCGATACGATCTCGTCGGTGTAGTCGTGCTGCACTTCGTCCAGGCGGCGCGTCAGGTCGCCGGTATGGTGGTCATAGATCATGGTGAGCGACCCGATAACCTGCTCATCGGGCGTGCGCATCTGCTCCTTGGCGATCGAGGCGCGAATCAGGTCGCGCACGGCCTCGGAGCGGTTGGCTACGTCACCGCGGCGTGCGATCTGCTCGTCAAAGCGGCGCAGCAGGTCGTCGGGTGCGGTAACCGATAAACGGACCAGCTGGGAGCCGGAGCAACTACAATGGCAGCCCGCGTCACCGTCCGCCCCGTGCGGATGCTCGTGCTCGTACCCGCAGCCGTGCTCGTGTTCGGCCACGTTACACCAGCTTCACGGAGCCGACGGAGTTGTGGTCGGCCTCGATGGCCTCTTCGTAGCCCTCGAGTGCGGCATGGGCCTCGTGCAGCGCGGCCATGGCTGCTTCGAGCTTGGCGCCGATGCGCTCCATGTCAAAATTCTCGGTCGCATGCAGCAGCTGATGGCTCCACTCATGAGCGAGCTCGATGGTGTCGTCGACCTGTTTGACGCTCATGGCAAGCTGGCTCATGTTCATTCCAACATCATGCATGGGAAATCTCCTTTTGTATGGGGCAGTTCAGTGGTTCAGATTTTACTACGCCCGCTCTGCGCGCAGTTACATAAGAAAACGGGTACGAGTCTGTGCGACCCGCACCCGTTCACTGGGGGCTGTTTGTGACTACCATACTATCCGCGGTTGCACTCGGTGCATTCAGAAGTCCGGCGAGCGGCGTAAAAGCGCTCATGGACGGCAGGCAGACGGCAACATGTAACAAGCATATTACAGATGCTTTTCCAGCAGCGCCTGCAGCCTCGCCTTGGGCAGAGCGCCAACCGAGCGGTCAATCTCTTCGCCGTTCTTAAACACAATCAGCGTGGGGATGCTCATGACGCCATACTTCATGGCCAGGTCCTGGTTGTCGTCGACGTTGCATTTGGCAACGGCAAGCTTGCCCGCCAGCTCATCGGCAACCTCGTCAACGATGGGCGAGAGGGAGCGGCAGGGACCGCACCACGGTGCCCAAAAATCGACCAGCACGGGCAGGCTGTCGTTAACGACGGAATCGAAGTTCTCGGGGGTAATCTGCTTAATGTCAGCCATGGTGACCTCCATAATGCGACGCGGCTCAGCCGCGTAAAACTCAGTACGACCGTGCTTATACCCAGCCGCCCGCAAAGCAACCACTCGCGGGCAGCTCTTTTATATAATGGTGGGCACGCAAACGATTGGAGAGCGCATGCCCACGTCACAAAGCCAGAAAAAAGAAGCCATCGCCCAGGCGACCGAGCAGGAGCTCGCATCGCTCGCGGGTCGTGGCGTGCGTATCGCGGGCAACGCGTGCTCGCCGATCGTGCTGGTCAAAGGCGATTTGGACGAGGCCGAGCGTTCGGGTGGCGAGCTTGCCGCCGGCCCGGATGGCGCGGCGTTGCGCAAGGCGCTTGGGGCCATCGGCTACGCGCCCGAGGATTTTTGCGTGCTGGCAAGCGTCGCCGGCGTGGGTGACGGAGCGGTCGCGGTGGGCGAGACTCTGCCGTGCGAGCTGTTCCGTGAGGCGCTTGAGGCTTTGGACCCCGAGGCGGTGCTACTGCTCGACAACAACGCGGCTGACGCCATGCGCGAGACCTACGCCGATATGCTCGTGGCAATCGATGACTTCGACACCGCCATGCTCAAGCCCGGCTTGGTCGCCCATGTGCAGGGTCGCCGCGTGCTCGCGCTCGACGGTTTTGAGGCGGCGCTCACTGACAAAGCCGCCAAGCAGCGCATGTGGGCATACATCAAGCAGCTGACCCCGGCGGCCGCTCCGCTGTAGCGGATTGGCGCCGGTGAGCGATTGCCTGGCGGGCAAGACACGCCGCGAGATCGGCGCCGCACTTCTACATCACAGCGCGCAGCTCAAACCGATCGCCGTTAATGCGGAACTGGCAGTTGCCGTTCATGCGTTCGACGGCAAGCTTAATGCTCTTGGTTCCAAAGCCGTGTCCGGTGTGCCCGGCTACGGGCATGCCGTCGACCATGCGCGGCGCGCGGTCAAACGTGTTGGAAACTAACAGCAGCAGCTGGCCGTCCTCTAATCGCAGGTCAAAGTCGACGAATCGCTTTCCCTGGGGCGCGGCGCTTGCGGCGGTGATAGCGTTTTCCAAGGCATTTGAGAGCACGCTAAACAGGTCGGCGTCACCTACGTGGATGGTTTCGGGTACGGCGGCGCGCAGGTTGGCGGTAATGCCGTTTCTATTGATATCCGAGTTAAATGACGAAAGCGCGATGTTTACGGTCTCGTTGGCGCAGAAGCGGCGTACGGCGGTGCGGTCGCCGGCTTCGCAGAGTTCGTCGATGCGATCGAGCGCCTCGTCGGTGTGGCCCTCTTCAATTAAAGCGGCCAGGCCGCGTAGAAAGTGGCGCATGTCGTGGCGAAGAATCGACAGCTCGCGCCCAGATTGACGCCAAGCCTCGAGCTCTTTGATGGCGACGCTGTCGCGGGTTTCGAGCATCCAGCGCTCTCTCTCGGCGGTTTCCTTTTCTTCGTATTCACGCAGGTAGACGGCGAGGAACATAAGGTAGAACGCGCAGAGCGCAAAGGCCAAAAACTCAACCGTCACCACCGAGCCCGAGTGGAACAGCGTGGTGTAGAACTAGGTGGAATACTAAAAAAAAAAAAAAACGAGCGGCAGGATTAAAAGGATGCCCAGCTCGGTGGTGCTTTTAATCGCCAAGCGTGGACCGATGTCGCCGGCCCAATGCAACAGGACGGCAAAGACGGCGAGTGTGGTCGCGATGCGCGCCAGATAGTACGCAATCTGAGAATCGGTTGCGGCAAATGCGGCGATGCCCATCCAATTGCTGAACTGGCAGCTCAGATAGGCACTCGTAATGCCGAGCACGGCAAGCAGCGGGCTCAGGCGGTAGCGCGCGCACAAATAGATGACGAGCGGCAGATGCACGACGAGCGGATATACCTGGCGGGCAAAAAGCTCGCCGCCGACGGCATTGGCGAGGCCAAATGCGCATCCGGTTACGGCACCGACCAACACCAGTTCAAGCGCATGACGCCGGTTGATCTCGACACCGCACAGCGCCGCCGAGGCAAAGACGCCAAAGAGCAGCGTCGTGGCGTGGTGGATTGCCCAAAGGACCATTTCGACCGAGGAGACCATCAGCGCCTCCCGCCCTCAAAGCGCGCCGCAAAGTAGGCGTCTTGGAATCCCTGCTTGCAGCTGCGCGAAAGCGGGATGCACGCGCCCGAGCGCATGACGATGTCCGTGCGGTCAAAGTGATCGATATTGCGCAGGTTGACCTGGTAGCTGCGGTGGCATTTAAAGAAGACCGCGTTTTGCTCCAAGCGGTCCTCGACGCTGCGGAACGACTCGAGTGCCTCGATATCGCGTCCGTCGCGCAGGTGGAAGACCACGTGCTTGTTGCGCGCCTCGGCATATTCGATGTCGGACAGGCGCAGGGCGTGGTAGCCAAAGGAAGTTTTGATCACGAGCTCGTCGGTTGCCGCCGGGCGCATGCTCGAAAGCTCGTCGAGTAACTGCGCCAGACGTTCGTAAGTCACGGGCTTGAGCAGATAGTCGAAGGCGCGGACCTCGTAGGATTCAAGCGCGAACTCGGGCGACGAGGTGAGGAACACCAGGCGCACGGCGGTGTCGGCCTGGCGCAGTTCGCGTGCGGTGTCCATGCCGTTGACGAGCGGCATGATCATGTCGAGCAGAATGATGTCGGCGCGCGATGCGGCATGGCGGGCCAGCAGGTCCTCGCCGCGCGTGACGAGCGCAACATCGACCGTCGTGCCCGTCTCGGTCGACCAACGGTCGATCATCCGGTGCAGTCTATCTAGAAAAGCGACATCATCGTCGCAGGCAATAATCTTGAGCATTCTAAGCCCCCTTAGTAGTTCGATTTTGCCACATTGGGTGCGGACCGCTTGTGGGGGTGCGGACCGTTTGCGCCCCACGGCGTGCAACTCGCGCCGAGCGGCAGGGTGTCAAAACATGCGGTTGCAAAATACCAGGTGGATATATATGTCGATTTGAGCTGGCGGCTGGCGAGGGACCATGCCGGCCGCGCCAAGCGATATCGGACATCGCGAAAGCATAGGGGTAAGGGGAGCTGTGATGAGGGAGAAGAAGATGGGGATGCGCGCTGCGTTGACGCGTCTGCTGGGTATCGCCACCGTAGCATGCGCACTCGTGGCGACGCCGGCCGTGGCCAGTGCCGAGACACAGGTGCCTGCTAATACGCAAGTTCTGTCGCTTGGACAGGCAGGCAAAGAGCCCGTTAAAATCACCGAGCCTGGTTGCTATGTGCTCAGGACGAGCGAAAAACAGACCACACCCTCCTCGGGCTACGTCATCGACGTTCCGAACGCGACTTCGTATAACCCCGTGACGATTTACATTGATGGCACGGTCTACGTGAACGGCAGTACGAACTCGTTAGTTGGGCAAACTCGATGGCTGTTCAACATTAAACAGGGCAGCAATATCGAGTTCATCGGTATCAACAACCCGTGCGTCAGCTTTCATGATCAGAATGGAGGGCGTCAGTCCGTAAGCGGCTTTTTGACCGACCGTTATTACGACGGTGGCTACAAAAATGCTTTGGGAGACATCTCGGTTAATCTGGGGATTGGCGATGGTTCTCAGAACTTCTTCCTCTCGTACAGCAGTAGGCTCGACCAAAAGGTGCCTGCGATTTCGTTGGGAAGCACCGAGGGCGAGCTGACCGCCACGTTCGAAAAGCTGAAGATCCAAGGCTATGTTGGTAGGTCGGGCGCAGTGGCGGGCAACGCTCAAGAGTATGCCGTCCCTGCACATCTCTTCCGTGAGGGCAGGGATACGACTGGTGGCAGCATCAA
Organism: uncultured Collinsella sp.; assembly: GCA_938011875.1. Taxonomy (GTDB): domain Bacteria; phylum Actinomycetota; class Coriobacteriia; order Coriobacteriales; family Coriobacteriaceae; genus Collinsella. The sequence continues at coordinate 14,455 of CALLST010000073.1, forward strand.
TCCCTTCACGGCGACTTTTACCGACTGCGTGTTTTACGATACGTCCGGAGACTTCAATGGTGCTGTTTCCGTCGATGGCAACAGCAGTTTCAAGATGCCCAAAGACGGAAGCGCTGTCGCAAAATTGACGGCGACGTTCAACAATTGCAGCTTCAGTGGGCACAATGGCGGCGGCAATGGGGAGAACTTGGGCGTCAGGCAGGCGAACAAGAGCTACAGCTCAGTTGAAGCGTCTCGTTATTTTGCTAACTCCTCTATTCTTAATACCTATGCTGTCGCCGGCGTGATGGGCATCACCAACGCTACGGTCAACCTCAACAGCTGCACGATGAACAACTTCCACAGCACGCGTTCGAGCTCCGCTGACAATACTTTGACAGTTGATGCTCTCAATGTCGCGCGAAGTGCGCGCTGCAACATAAACGGTGGCACGATTGAACGCTATGGTGCACGCGGCAATACGTGCGTGGTATACGCCGCCGGAACCCTTACCCTCAACGGATCGCCGGAAATCGCGAGCTACTGGAAGAACAGCCACGCCGACGATACTAATTATGGCGACAAGTACACTGAAGCTGATAAAGCTACGGGAACCGCCAAGAGCCTGTATGTCCCGAAGAAAAAGAGTGTCGATGCCAACGTCCCGGCGCTGAATATCGCGTCTGACTTCTCCGTACGTGGAGGCTTTGGAGACAATGTTTGGATCTCGATTGAGGAGACTGCGGACAGTAATGGCGTAAAGTCGCGTGTCCTTGGCACCTGCGAATCCAACAAGATCGAAGGCGTTGTGCCAGACGGTTCGTCCGAGAACGACGACAACTCCGACAAGTACGAGGTCGTGAACCTTAACGGCGATCTCACCTTCCGCGAGACCATTCACCAGCATAAGTGGAAGGTCGAAGCTGACGGCATGGGCGTTCGTGCATCGTGCGTGGGCCCGTTCCGCAACAGTGAGTGCGAATATGGCATGGGCGAGGACGGCGAGCCCAAAAAGTACCTGAGGGCCACGTACAAGCTCTCCATGTCCAAGGCAACGAGCTCTCAGAGTACCGAGCTTGTCTATGACGGCTGCCCGGTCAAGATTGCTTTGAACAAGGACGGCGCGTGGAATCTAGAGCAGATGGGCGTGACAGCTAGCGAAGAATTCGCGTGGTACCAGTGCAAGTCCCAGGCGGACGCCGAGGCATATAAAAACGGCACCAAGCTCAAGGATGCTCCGGCGGACGCCGGCTACTACTATGTCGTTACGAGCTTTAAGACCGCCTCTGGTCAGACACTCGAGGGCAAGAAGGCCTTTGAGATTTCTCCGCGTCGCCTGATTAAGAATCAATCCTACAAGTTCACCCTTAAAGATGGCGGCAAGGGCGCGGGCAAGTATGCCTATGACGGCAAGGAACATCAGCCTGCCGTTGAAAGTGCAAAGTTCAAGAACGGTGCCGGCAAGTGGGTCGATCTCGTTGAGGGCAAGGATTACGAGCTCAGCGCTCGAAGTGAATCCGGACTGAAGCAGACCGAGCCAGGGCAATACGAGTGCATTGTCATCGGTAAGGGCAACTTCACGACCGATGGCGGCACCACAAGTGTACTGACGCTCAAATGGGAGATCGTTGACGTTTCGCGCTTTGACATCGAGGTCGCTGGCTTCGATGGCACCTATGATGGCAAAGAGCACGGCATTACGGTCAACGTTAAGAATGATCCCGTTCCGGCGGATATGAAAATTGAGTACCGTGAAGACGGCGGTGATTGGACGACGGACAAGCCGACCTATCGCAATGCGGCCGAGTACACGACCTATTACCGTGTGACAGCTTCTGACTACCTGACCGTCACGGGCAGCGCGACTGTGAAGATTTCCAAGGCCGATCAGAAGGCGCCGACTGGGCTCGTGGGTAATAATTGGACCACGTGCAGCAGCAAGGACGGCTCTATCTCGGGCGTGACCAAGGCGATGGAATATCGTCACGGGTCGAGTGGGAGCTATCAGAAGATACCGTCTGACGGTAAACTGACCGGGCTTACGAAGTCGGGAACGTATTACGTCCGCTTTGCCGAGGATAGCAACCACAATGCGTCTGCCGATGCCGAGGTTAAGATCGAGCAGGGCCCCCATGCCGTTGCCGACAACGCTGCCTGGAAGCCGAATGGCGAAGGTAGCCACGTTAAGGTCTGCAAGTATTGCAAGAAGACTCAGGAGCGCCAGCCCTGCAGGTGGAAATATGAGATCGTTACGCCCGCCACGCCTGAGGCCGATGGTGTTCGTCAAAAGGTCTGCAGGGTTTGCAGCGGCAGGTGGGATGAAGAACGTTATACCTACGTGGACACTTACGCCCCCACCATTTATGACCTCTGGGTAGATAAGGCCTACTGCGAGAGCGTTTCGTTTGACGTGTTCGATGACCGCGACGAGACGGTGGCGGTTACCGATAACGGCAAGGAGCTCAAGGCTGGCAAGGACGGAAAGTACACGGTTAAGGCCGCTGAAGGCGATGCCGGTACAGAGCATGTAATCGTGGCTACGGACACTGCCGGCAACAAAGAGACCATCACAATTAAGATGTACGCCGAGCATGCGTATAAATGGACAATCGACAAGCAGCCGACGGTTACCGAGACCGGCTCCAAACATGGTACGTGCTCCGTGTGCGGCCATGAGTCGGGCGCGGTAGAGATTCCGGCCCTGGCTGTTAAGGGCTATTCGGGCAAATATGACGGCAAGGACCACTCTGTCGATGCTTCGGCCCTGCCCGAGGGCGCCGTCGTTGAGTACAAGGCTGCTGACGGCAGCTGGACGAGCGATGCGCCCAGCATTAGGGACGCCGGCAGTGTGACGGTCGACTATCGCGTCACGATTGATGACGCGGCGGTCGACGGCAAGGTGACGCTTGAGGTCAAACCGCGTGCGATAACGGTCGCGGCGCAGGACGCCTCCAAGACCTATGGTGAGGACGATCCCAAGTTTACGTATGACGTCACTTCTGGCGAGCTCGTTGAGGGCGAGAGCCTTCAGGGCATTGAAATTGAGCGCGAAGATTGCGACGCCGTGCGCGACGGTGGCTATGCTCTGCACCTGACGCAGCCTGAGGGCGCCAATTCCAACTACAAGATTACGTTCAAGGATGGCACCTTTACGATCGACAAGCGCGAACTCTCCGTAACGTGGGACACTACTACTGAGTTCACCTACGACGGCGAGAAGCACTGCCCCCAAGCGAAACTCCACAATGTCATCGAAGGTGACGATGTCTCCGCGTGCGTCGACGGCGTCAAGGTCAAGGCCGGCACCTACACGGCGAAAATCACCGAGCTGACGGGCGACGACGCGGGTAACTACAAGCTTCCCGCCGAAGGCCTGACGTGCGAGTTCTCCATCAAGAAGGCGCCTCAGGGCGCGCCGAAGGTCCAGGCCACAGCCGAGACTGTGAGCGGCAAGTCCGACGGTAAGATCATGGGCGTCGACGCTAAGATGGAGTGGCGAGCCAAGGGCTCCGGCGAGTATCAGGGCGTGCCCGAAGGCGTGACTGAGATTGTGGATCGTGCTGTCGGCACGTACGAGGTGCGCTACCGCGCCGATAGCGACCATGATGCCTCATCCGCCACCGAGGTTACCGTTAATGCCGGCGGCAAGCTCATCGTGACGCTGCCATCCAAGCAGGTTGGCTATACGATCACGGCGAACCCGGACGAGCTTGACTGGCACGGATCAACCACCCTCACGGTCGGCATCGAGAGCGGCTACTTTACTGACAACGACTCTTACGCCGTCAAGGTCAACAATGCCGTTGTGACGCCCGACGCGCGTGGCGAGTTCACCGTTCAGAACGCCGAGAGCGACCTCGTTGTCACCGTCGAGGGCGTGCGCAAGCACGAGGCCGTGAACGATGAGTGGCTTTCCGACGACAGCACGCATTGGCATAAGTGCGCCTGTGGTGACAAGATCGACGAGAGTGCGCACACCTTTGAGTGGGTCGTCGACAAGGCACCCACGGCAACTGAGGTGGGCTCTAAGCATCAGCAGTGCACGGTCTGTGGACACGCGTTGCCTGCGGTCGAGATTCCGGCTGCCGCCATCGTTGGCTACTCCGGCGAGTACAACGGTGCGTATCACACGGTCGACGCGACGAGCTTGCCCGAGGGCGCGACGGCCAAGTACAGCACCGACGGCAAGAACTGGTCCTCCGAGGCTCCCAAGATCAAGGACGTCGGCACGTTGACCGTTGCTTACCAGGTGACGATTGACGGTGCGACCGCCGAGGGTGAGGTCACGCTCGAGGTCAAGCCGCGCGCGATCACGGTCGCAGCCGATACCTCCTCCAAGACGTACGGCGAGGCCGACCCCGTGTTTACGTGGGCGATCGCATCTGGCGAGCTTGTCGAGGGCGAGAGCCTTGATGGCATCGAGATCGAGCGCGAAGATGACGACAACGTGCGCGACGGCGGCTATGCTCTGCACCTGACGCAGGCCAAGGACGCTAACCCCAACTACAACATCACGTTTGTTGACGGCGTGTTCACCATCAACCAGCGCGTGCTCACTGTGAAGTGGGGTACCAGCGAGTTTGTTTACGACGGTAAGGAGCACTGCCCCGAGGCGACGCTCGGCAACGTCATCGGCAAGGATGACCTTGGTGCGACCGTCGAGGGCTCCCAGGTCGAGGCCGGCGATTCGTACCAGGCGAACCTCACCGCACTGACGGGCAAGGCCGCGGGCAACTACGCGCTTCCGACTGAGGGTCTTACGTGCGACTTCTCTATCACGAACGCCGCGCAGGGTGCGCCGGTGGTCCAGGCTGCGGCCGAGACCGTGAGCGGCAAGCGTGACGGCAAGGTCACGGGCGTCGACGCGACGATGGAGTGGCGCGCCAAGGGTGCCGCCGAGTATCAGGCGGTGGGCGAGGGCACGGCCGAGCTTACGGGTCTTGCCGCCGGCACGTATGAGGTGCGCTACCAGGCCAAGACTAACTACGACGCCTCTTCCGCCACCGAGGTTACCGTGGCGGCCGGCCCCAAGCTGGTCGTGACGCTGCCGAGCAATCAGGTGGGCTACGCGCTCAGCTCGACGGCAGCCGAGCTCGATTGGCACGGGACTGCAACGCTCACCATGAGCATCGACAGCGCGTATTTTGCGGGTAAGGACTACGCCGTCAAGGTCAACGGCACGTCCGTTAAGCTTTCCGCCAAGGGCACCTATGAGCTCAAGGATGTCGAGGGCGACGTGAATGTGACGGTCGAGGGTATCCTCAAGCACGAGCCCGACGGCTCCGGCTGGGCACACGACGCCAAGAACCACTGGCATGTCTGCCGCTGCGGCGAAGTTCTCGACAAGGCCGAGCATACCTTTGAGTGGGTCATCGACAAGCCGGCGACCGTTGAGGCCAAGGGCGAGAAGCACCAGGAGTGCACTGTTTGCGGTGAGAAGGGCAAGTCCGAGGAAATCGCGATTCTGGCACCCGAGATCACCGACGGCAAGGGTCAGACGATGGTGGTCGAGGCCGCCAAGGACCTGAACTTCCGCTCTAGCGCGCCGCTCAAGTACTTCCAGAAGGTGCTGGTTGACGATAAGGAAGTCGCCGCCGAGAACTACGTGCTCACCGAGGGCTCTACGATCGTGACGCTCAAGGCGAGCTTCCTGAATACGCTCGGCGTGGGCGAGCACATGCTGAGTGTGGTTTCGACCACGGGCACGGCCGAGACGACCTTTACCGTTGCCGAGGCTGCCAAGCCCGCTCCTGGTCAGACCGCCACGACGATCACGACTACGACTTTCAAGCCTAAGAAGAAGGCTGGCAAGGAGACGTTGCCTGAGTCCGGCGACAGCGAGTACGCCATGGCTGGTGCCGTGCTCGCTGCCGGCATGGCGGCTCTGCTGCTGGCTTGGGCCATGAAGCGCCGCGCGTAGTCGCGCGCCAGCCCCCAGCGGGCCCGGGTCGAGCGATTCGGGCCCGCTTTTGGGGCCTGCCGGAAACCCGGTGGTCAAAAAAGGTCAAATATGAGTACTGTTACCAGTTTAGTGGCAGCCAAATGGCCTTAAAAATCGGTGCCAGCGGCCAAAAGTGCATCGATTTTCGTCCTTCAGAGTCGCGATCGGGGGTCGCGCGCGCAGACGTGGTGTAAGAGTGTCCTGAGGTCCGTCGCTGCAAGTCCCGATGTTACTCCTTCTTGAGGCCGCGCTTCTCGACTAT
>CALLST010000074.1:0-4844 GCA_938011875.1 uncultured Collinsella sp.
TTACGATTCCTATGGTGCTGCCGCCCACGGTCTGCGGCTTTCTGCTCCTCATGCTGTTTGGCCGCTCGACCGGGGTGGGCCAGTGGCTTATCGCGCACGGCATCTCGATTGTCTTTACGTGGCCCGCGGCGGTGATCTCTGCCGTGGTGGTGTCGTTCCCGCTCGTCTATCGTACGGCACTCGGAGCCTTCGAGAGCCTCGACACGCAGATGCTCGATGCGGCGCGAACCCTGGGATGGTCCGAGCGCCGCATCTTTACCAGGCTTATGATGCCGCTCGGCTGGCCCTCGATTGCCGCTGGCACGGTGCTCGCCTTTGCCCGTGCGATGGGCGAGTTTGGCTGCACCCTGTTTTTTGCGGGCAACTACGCCGGCATTACGCAGACCATTCCCATCGCCATCTATTTTGAGTGGATGGGCGGCAATACGTCGGTGGCCCTCTTTTGGGTCGTTGTCGTAATCGCGTTCAGCTTCCTAGTCATCCTGTTCATCAATATGTACACGGCGCATTCGCAAAAGTACCGTGAGCGCGGCCTGTCCCGCGCAGAGCGCAAGCAGCCCAAGCAGCTGGGCGGCCAGACCGATTCGCTCGACCCAGTCGGCGGCGATGCGCTGCGTATCGATCGCGAGGCACTGGCCGAGCTCATGCGCGATGACACGGTCGCAAAGGGAGGTCGATAAGCCATGTCGCTCGTTCTGGATATAAAAAAGCGCTATCCCGGTTTTATGCTCGACATGCAGCTTGAGGCCGGCGAGGAGCGTGTGGCGCTGCTGGGCGCCTCGGGTTGCGGCAAGAGCTGTACGCTGCGCTGCATCGCCGGCGTGGAGACGCCCGACGAGGGCAAGATCGTCGTCAACGGCGTGACCTTTTTTGACTCGGCGGCTGGCATCAACCTGTCACCCCAGGAGCGAAAATGCGCCCTGTTGTTCCAAAACTATCAGCTGTTTCCCAACATGACGGTGGCCGATAACGTATGCGCCGGTGTAAAGGATGCTGGCGACGCCGCCGCGCGCAAAAAGCTCGCCGAGCGCTATCTGGGCATTTTCGGTCTAGCCGATTTTGCCGACCGCTATCCCGCTCGCCTCTCGGGCGGTCAGCAGCAACGCGTGGCGCTTGCCCGCATGGTGGCGGCGCATCCGGGTATCTTTATGTTCGACGAGCCCATGAGCGCTCTCGATTCCTATCTTAAGAGCGCACTCGAGCAGAACATGCTCGACCTGTTCGATGTGTGCAACCGCACCGTGCTCTACGTGAGCCACGACATCGACGAAGCGTGCCGCCTGTGCCAGCGCATCTGCGTGATGCACGACGGGCATGTGGAGGAGATCGGCTCCGTCGAGGACGTGGTCCGCCGTCCGCAGACGCTGGCGGCACTGCGCCTGACGGGCTGCAAGAACACAAGCCGGGCGCGCAAGATCGGCGACGAAGAAGTTGAGGCCCTCGACTGGGGCATGACCTTTAACGTGGGTCGCGAGGTTCCCGATATTGTGGCGTACCTGGGTATTCGCGCAAGCTACTTCCATGTTGACAACCGTGCCAAGCGGGGTCGCAACAGCTACGACCTGCACGTGGCCCGCGTGAGCGATTCGCGTTTTGAGCGCCTAGTGCTGTTGGACGTGCCGCGTGCTGATGCGCCAACGCGTCTGCAGTGGAAGGTCAACAAGGTGGGCGTGCCTGTCGACGAGCTGCCGCAAGCAGGCGAGACGCTGCGCATGCATTTCGATGCGAGTAGGATCCATTTGGTTTGTCGGTAGCGCCGGGTAATGCCGTCGGGGATATAAGCCTCGGCGGCTTTATTGTGCCGCTCGCCGATTGAGGGATGATAGACTCTTATCAATCAGGATAATATTTTTTTATACAACGGCACACGACGCTGTCGTACGAATGTCAACGGTGTTCGCATGTGCGATGACCGTTGATATAGTTGACCTCAACTGGTTAAGGAGGGTGCGCACATGCCGCAGACGACATACATTCGCCGCGTTGCCGCGCGCGCCCTGTATATGGCTCGGAGTCGCATATGAGCAGGTATGTTCACGGCTCCGGGAGAGACGACGCACAACTAAATAATCGACCGCAAAGCAGGTTCCCTAAAATTCCGGGTTTGAGCACGGCCGGGCAATCGCCGTCCGTCGTGCATCGATACCGCTGTAATCCGTTTTTGGTTCGAGAGGGGAACCGTCATGGCTGAAGAATTTGATTTCCATCCGATGTGGGAGAGCCTCGGCATGAATCTTGCCGACCACGACATGCTGCTGGGCGCCGTGGGCCAGATGTACGGCGATATGTTCCTGACGCAGAATAATCGCCCCAAGTCCACGTCCTACCTGGATTTTGTCGCCACCAACATCCACAGTGGCCGTATTAAGGAGATGCTCGACAAGAAGGAGGCCGGCGAGGCCACCAAGATCGTCGGTTCGTTCTGCGTCTACGTGCCCGAGGAGATCGTACTTGCCTGTGACGGCATTCCTGTGGGCCTGTGCTCGGGTGCCGACTGGGCGACCGACAAGGTCGAGGAGCATCTGCCGCGCAACACCTGTCCGCTCATTAAGAGCTTTGCCGGCTTTAAGCTGGGCGAGGTCTGCCCCTACATTGAGTCGAGCGACCTGGTGGTGGGCGAGAACACCTGCGATGGCAAGAAGAAGGCCTACGAGTTCTTTGCCACGCAAAAGAACATGTACGTCATGGATATCCCCAACGTGCACGACGAGTCGACGCTCGTGACCTGGAAGGCCGAGGTCAAGAAGCTCGCCGCCAAGATCGAGGAAGAGTGCGGCGTCACGATTACGCCTGAGCGTCTGAAGGCCGCCATCCACGCCGTCAATGAGAAGCGTCGCGCCCTGCAGCGCCTCGCTGCCACGCGCACTGCCGACCCAGCGCCCATCAGCGGTCTGGACAGCCTGCTGACCGTTCAGGCCGCCTTTATGGACGACACGCCGCGTCTGACCGGAGCCATTAACGATATGGCGGCTGAGTGCGAGCAGCGTGTCGAGGCCGGCGAGGGCGTGGCGCCCAAGGGGACCAAGCGCATCCTGTACACCGGTACGCCCATGGCCGTGCCCAACTGGAAGCTGTTCAACCTCATCGAGAAGGCCGGCGGCGTTGTGGTAGGCGAGGAGTCCTGCACGGGCTCGCGCTACTACAAGGACCTGGTCGACGAGTCCGGTGAGACGGTCGACGAGATGCTCGACGCCATCGCCGAGCGCTACTTTAAAATCAACTGCGCCGTCTTTACGCCCAACGACCAGCGTATGAAGGACATTGTCCAGATGGCCAAGGACCTGCATGCTGACGGTATCGTCGACGTGGCCCTGCAGTTCTGCACGCTCTACGAGATGGAGTCGTTTGCCGTGGAGAAGGCCGCCGAGGAGGCCGGCATTCCGTTTATGCACATCACGACCGACTACGCCGGCGAGGATGCAGGCCAGCTACAAACCAGGATTGAGGCTTTCTTGGAAACCATTTAGGGCCATCCGTCCCGGCGGCTTTCCCGGACACCCGATCTTGCCGTTCAAACCGTCGCTTGCGTGTCAAAATACGCGGCGCTCCTCTTTCACGGCAACCTCGGGCACCTGGGAAAGCCGTTTCCTTGGTTGGCTAAAAGGTTTGTTAAGGAGTTATATGTCGGAAAATATTGAGCAGCCGTTGCCGTCCACGTTTGAGGAGTTCAACGAACAGCGCAAGGCGGCGTTTATTCGCGTCAAGGATTATAAGCAGGCGGGTAATCGCCTGGTCGGCTTTTTGTGCAGCTATACGCCGCTCGAGATTATCGATGCCGCGGGGGCTGCGAGCGTGGCCTTGTGCGGCACGTCCGACGAGGTGATTCCCGAGGCCGAGAAGGTGCTGCCGGCAAACCTCTGCCCGCTCATCAAGTCGACCTACGGTTTTGCCTCTTCGCAAAAGTGCCCGTTTACGTACTTTAGCGACATGATCATCGGCGAGACCACCTGCGACGGCAAGAAGAAGATGTACGAGCTACTCAACGAGCTCAAGCGTACGCACATTCTGCACCTGCCGCAGGGTCGCGATCGTGCCTACGAGCGTGAAGGCTGGTACGAGGAGTGCCGCCTGCTCAAGGAGGAGCTCGAGAACTTCTACGGTATTACGATTACTGATGACGACCTGCGCGCCGCCGTCCGTCGTCGCAATCGCCTGCGTGCGGCGCAGCTCGATATGTTCGCGCTGCAGGCCAACCAGCCTGCGGCCATGAGTGGCGTCGACCTGATGAGCACTATGTTTGCCGGTACGTTCAGCTTTGATATCGAGGCCTATACGCAGCAGCTGGAGCAAAAGGTCGCCAAGCTGCGCGAGGCCTACGATGCGGGCGAGCGCCCGGTTGCAGCGGATGCCAAGCGCATTCTGATCACCGGTTGCCCGGTGGGCGGCGTGATCAACAAGATCGGCCGTACTATCGAGTCCAACGGCGGTGTGGTCGTGTGCATGGACGACTGCTCGGGCGAGCGCACGGCGGCCATGATGATCGACCCGGAGGCTCCCGATATCCTGCGCGCCATCGCCGACCGCTACCTGGACATCAACTGCTCGGTCATGACGCCCAACGACGGTCGTATGGAAAACACGCTGGCTATGTGCGAGAAGTATCATGTCGATGGCGTGGTAGAGAGCGTGCTACAGGCGTGCCATACCTTTAACGTGGAGAGTGCTCGCATGCAGGAGGCTGTCGAGAGCGCGGGTATTGCGTATATGAAGATCGAGACCGACTACAGCAACGGCGACATGGGTCAGATCGAGACTCGCATCGCCGCTTTTATCGAGACCCTGTAGGACGAACGCGGCAAGGGGACAGCCGCTTTGCCGCATAGAAGGAGGATGCCGTGGTTGGC
>CALLST010000075.1:0-12013 GCA_938011875.1 uncultured Collinsella sp.
CACAAACGGTACGTTATGCGGACGGTAGCTCACCATGCCAAAGCCGCGACGACGGCCGAGCATTAAGCAGAGGACCAGGCCGGTAAGACCGGACGAAATGTGCACCACGTCGCCGCCGGCAAAGTCGAGCGCGCCGATGATGTCGACGATAAAGGAACCATCGCCGCCCCAAACCATGTGGGCGAGCGGCGCATAGACCACGAGCAGCCAAATGCCCAGGAAGGCCGTCATGGCACCAAACTTAACGCGGCCTGCCAGACTGCCCGTAACGATAGCGGCGGTGATCATGGCAAACGCCATCTGGAAGGCGATGTTGATAATCTCCGGGTAGACAGTACCGTCCGCGGCGGTGCCCTCGGCAGCCTGCAGCACCTGGTTGAGCACCGGCAGACACAGCAGCTGGTCAAAGCCTCCAATAAACGGATTGGAACCATCGCCGCCATAGGCCAGCGACCAGCCGGCCACGATCCACAAGACGCCAACCAGACCGATGACTCCAAAGCACATGAGCATGGTGTTGATGACATTTTTGCGCCTGGACAGGCCGCCATAGAAAAACGCCAGACCCGGTGTCATTAAAAACACGAGCATGGTGCAGATGAGCATAAACGTTGTCGATCCCGTATCGTACATTCGCTCCCCCTTGGTCGCATGAACGTTGTCGGCGCTCATGATGGAGCCGAGGGGCAACTGGTGTAGACCAGATACGGCGTTGTTAAACGTCGCGTTGTCGAATGGAAACGGTGCCGCAATCTTGGAAACGGCGCGGCAACGGGCGCGAAACCAACGGGAAATACGCGAGCAAGGAAGCCGCGAGCGCGCCCGTCCCGGCTAGCGGCGGAACAGCTCGCGGGCTCGGTCGCGGAGGTCGGTAGCTCGGATGACGCCCTCGTAGCGGTTGATGCGCAAGCGCGGGAAGGCATTGAAGAAGCGCAGGTCGCGTCGGCTGAGCGACACGCTTGGCACCGGACGGCTCATGCGCTTGCCGGCAAGGCGACGACTGAGCGACGGACGCGGCATGTTCGGCGCGGCATCGGCCACGCGGCGGGCGGCAAGCGCCAGGCCGCGAGCACCATCCGCGATAAACGTCGGCATCGAAGCCTTCTCGCGCAGGGCATCGAGCGCGGCGTCACCCAGCTCGGCCAGCCACGCGTTAACGGCACGGCTACGGATATGCGTCTGCGCCACCGAGTCAATCGTCGAATCGGGAATACGTTCGAGCATGGAGTCGGAGGCATCGGCAAGCGACTCATTGATGCGGTCAGCAAGGTCGGCGCGCACACGCTCCAGCTGATCGGACAAACGGCGCCAGCTGGCCAAAGAGCACACCGCATCGACCATCATCGCGACCGCGACGATAAAGGCCGCCAGCCGCACAATCAGCACCGGCAGATGGCCAAGCAGCCCCAGCAATGCCGGCTCCACTAAACGGCAAATGCACAACGCACCCAGGCCAAACGCGCAGGCCCAGTACAGACAGATACGTCCGTGCAGGTTAAACGGCAGATGCGAATAGTCCCAAAAGCGAGCGCCCGTTGTTTTTTCCAACAGCACGCCTACGCTGTACTCAATCACGCTGCATACGAGCGCTGCAGCGACAAACTGGCTCGAGGCATCCGGAATCCCGCGCAGCAAAAGCCAGCAGGCTATGCCGCCCACACCATAGATAGGGCAACACGGCCCCAGCAAAAAGCCACTGTTGGCAAATCGTCCGTGATTGAGCATGGCGCAGACCGTCGACTCCCACGCCCAGCCGCAAAACCCGTAGAAGGCAAACGAGAGCACTAGTGCCGAAAGCGGACAGGCGGCAAGCGTCGCGCCGTCAAATGCCATGTCGATCGCGGTCCCCACCGTCTACCCTCTCCTCTTTTCACTCGATGCTTTACTCACGCTATCGTCCGTCTCGTCCTTGCACGGCAGGCGGCCGGCGACCGTCTCACGCAGAGCACACCATTTATCCGCCAGACAAACAATCCACGCCTCGCGACACGTCGGCGGCACCGGCACCAGCGGAAACATATGCCGCACGATAATATTCCGCTCTCGCGGCGTCAGCTCAAAATCTTCCTCGGCACGCGCCAGGGCAAAAAACGGATGTCGAAATCCGTGCAGTCGATGGCTCGGGTCGGGGTCGTGCCAATCATAGAGAAAGTAGTCGTGCAGCAAGGCCCCGCGCAGCAGCGAGGCACGGTCGATCGAAATGCCAGCACGGCCCAAGTGCTCGGCAAAGGACAGACTTGCCCGTGCCACCGAGGTCACATGTGCATAGACCGTCACGTCGCCATGCTGGATAAACTCGCGCGTCAGGTCCAAGCGGCCCGCCTGGGCGAGCTGGCGGGCGGCATCGTCGACCTCGTGCGCGATTTTCTCGGCACGAACGGCATCGGACATGCTGCCTCCTTCCAGCGGCTCACGGCGGCAAGCCACGGCCTGCACGCATTGAATAAAAACATCATCGAATCTACCAGTATGGCATCGGACAAAACGTTTTGCCCCGCCAGTTGGCGAATTACCGCGCCGCCGTCACATATCAAACGCCAAAATGTGCGAGACTGTCTTGTGCAATTGTGTCGGCCGAGGGAGCGCCGGCGCTCGATTCGCATGGAGTAACCCACAACGATGCTGCTTACGCAAACGACAACGCCCGAGGACGTCAAGGCTCTCGACCGCGCCGAGCTTCCGCTGCTCTGCGGCGAGATTCGCCACGCCATCCTCGAAAGCTCCGCCGCTGTCGGCGGACACGTTGCCCCCAACCTGGGCGTCGTTGAGCTCACGGTCGCGCTCCACCGCGTGTTTAACTCCCCCACCGACAAAATTGTCTTCGACGTGTCGCACCAGACCTACGCACACAAAGCGCTGACCGGGCGCGCGTATACCTATATCGATCCGGAACGTTTTGGCGAGGCTTCTGGCTTTGCCAATCCCGACGAGTCCGAACATGACCTGTTCGCCATGGGCCACACCTCGACCTCGGTGAGCTTGGGCTGCGGCCTCGCACACGCGCGCGACCTGGCGGGCGATGCGTACAACGTCATCACCATCATTGGCGACGGCTCGCTTTCGGGCGGCCTGGCGTTTGAGGGCTTTAACAATGCCGCCGATCTCGACAGCAACTTGATCATTATCGTCAACGATAACGACCAGTCCATTGCCGAAAACCACGGTGGTCTGTATCGCAATCTGGCCGAGCTGCGCACCAGCAACGGCACCTGTGAGCGCAACGTTTTCCGCGCGATGGGACTCGACTACCGTTATTTGGACGCCGGCAACGACGTGTTGGCCCTGGTCGACGCGCTGCAGGAACTGCGCAATATCGATCATCCCATCGTGCTGCACGTCTCCACCGCCAAGGGCAAGGGCTTTGAGCCGGCCCAGAGCGACCCCGAGCACTGGCATCATGTGGGGCCCTTCGATATGGCAACCGGTCGCAAACTTTGCCCGGGCCACCCGAGCGAGCCCGCGCCGCGCACCTATGCTGACATTACGGGCGAGGCGCTCAGCGCCGCCATCGAGCGCGATCCACAGGTCGTTGGCATCACGGCCGCCACGCCCTACATTATGGGCTTTACACCCGAGCTTCGCGCTGCCGCCGGCAAACAGTTCGTCGATGTGGGCATTGCCGAGGAGCACGCCGTGACCTTTGCCACCGCGCTTGCGCGCTCGGGCGCCAAGCCAGTCTTTGGTGTGTACGGTACGTTTTTGCAGCGCGCCTACGACGAGCTGTGGCACGACCTGTGCCTCAACGACGCCCCCGCAACCATTTTGGTGTTTGGTGCGTCAATCTTTGGCACCACGTCCGAGACGCATCTTTCGTTCTTTGATATTTCCATGCTGGGCGGTCTTCCCAACATGCACTACTTGGCGCCGGCCTGCATGGAGGAATATCTGTCCATGCTGAGCTGGTCGCTCGACCACCGCGAGCATCCCGTGGCAATCCGCGTACCGGGCATCGGCCTGGTAAGCCGCCCCGACCTTGCGCCCGCCGAAGACACCGACTACAGCGCCGTTCGCTACAACGTGGTGCGCCAGGGTCGCGACGTAGCAGTGCTCGCGCTCGGCGATTTCTTTGAGCTGGGCGAGCGCGTGGCAAACCGTCTGACCGCCGAGTACGGCATCGAGGCCACGCTCGTCAACCCGCGCTTTGCAACCGAGCTCGACCGCGAGTTCCTCGACAGTCTTGCCGCCGAGCATCGCGTTGTCGTCACCCTCGAGGACGGCATCTTGGACGGCGGCTGGGGCGAGCGCGTGGCATGCTATCTGGCATGCACGCCGTTGCGCACGCGCACCTTCGGCATCGCCAAGGGCTTCCCCGACCGCTACGACCCCAACGAGCTGCTCGCGCAGAACGGCATGACGGTCGAGAACATGGCCGCCGAAGCCGTAAGGCTACTCAACGAGTAAAAAACCTCCGCAAGGAAAGCATCCCTGCGGAGGTTTTTGTTTTCGCGACGCGATTATCTCAATCTGTAACATCCAAGGCCCGAATTCCCGTCTAACTGTTACAGATCTAGACAAGACGTCTTAGTCCCTGACCTTTGTCTCAATCTGTAACAGATAGAGACCTTTTAGCCATCCAGATGTTACAGATCGAGACATTCGAATTCCCCTGAAGTGAAAATCTCGATCTGTAACAGGTAGAACCCATTTCCTCGTCTAACTGTTACAGATTGAGACAAAGCAGCAAGGCATGCCGCCGCACCGACCATGCCGTCTGCAAAGCGCTATCTCAGCTGCAATAAGCGACGTTTACCCAGATAAAACCTGCCAAAATAAACCTGTCCCTTTTTGGTAGGTAGAATTACCCATAAGGTAAGTATGTTTCTGAGTTATTTCGTGTTGACCCATTTGAGCGCGATAGGGTATAACTCTACTCAACCGCTAGGGATTTTATTGAGAAAGGTGTTCTACCATGAGCAAGAACCTCTCCCAGCAGGTCGTTCTCGACCGCCGCGGCTTCGTTGCCGCCACCTTCGCAACCGTCGCCGGCCTTGGTCTTGCCGGCTGCTCTGACACCAGCGCCGAGGCCGACAAGGGTTCCGCCGTTAGCTCCTCCAAGGGCTCCGAGGATACCGAGGTTTCCGCCACGCTCGATGCCAAGGCATTCGACAAGCTCGTCGACAACGGCCCCAAGGCCGATGACGATGCCATCGCCGCCAGCACCTGGGCCACGGCCGTCAAGGACGCCGGCGTCTTTAAGATCGGTGGCGTTCAGACCTCCACGCTCTTCTCCCTCCTCAACGAGAAAGACGGTCAGACCCGCGGCTTCGATGCCGGTATCGCACAGCTCCTGTCCAACTACATTCTGGGCGAGAACAAGGTCGAGATCACCCAGGTGACCTCGGACACGCGCGAGTCCGTCCTGCAGAACGGCCAGGTCGACGCCGTCTTTGCCACCTACACCATCACTGACGAGCGCAAGAAGCTCGTCTCCTTTGCCGGTCCCTACTACTACACCCAGCAGGCTATCCTGGTGCTCGCCGATAACGACGACATCAAGAGCGTCGACGACCTGGCCGACAAGAGCGTTGCCGTCCAGTCCGGCTCCAACGGCCCCGCCATCCTGGAGGAGCTCGCTCCCAAGGCCAGCCAGCAGGAGTTCAAGACCGACGAGGAGGCCCGCCAGGCACTCCAGCAGGGCCGCGTTGACGCCTACGTCATCGATAACAACATGCAGCAGAGCGCCCTGGTCCGCGAGCCCGGTAAGTACAAGATCGCCGGCAAGCCCTTCGGCAGCAAGGAGCCCTACGGCATCGGCCTGCCGCTCGATTCCGACGGCGTCGCCTTTGTCAACGACTTCCTTAAGAAGATCGAGGACGACGGCACCTGGACTGAGCTGTGGCAGATCTGCATCGGCGACCGTACGGGCGACACCAATGTTCCCGAGCTGCCCGAGATCGGGGCCTAGGCAGCGAGCCTGGTAACGGCCGCAACGAAACCATACGGAAACGCATGATGCGCTTTATTGCGGTAAACTGTTTCCTCACTGAGTTGTCGGGGCTTCCGTACACACGGGAGTCCCTTTCCTTATCGGCGGGAGGTCCGCATGAGTCTCTCCGAGCTCTGGTCGCTCTATGGCCAGAACTATATCGACGCGCTGCTAGCAACCTGGGGCATGACGCTTGAGTCGTTTGCCATCGCCATGGTGCTGGCCGTCGCCGTCACCGTGATGCGCGTGTCGCCGCTCAAGCCGCTGCGCGTCTTTGGCGACCTGTATGTCCAGGTCTTCCGTAACATCCCCGGCATCGCGCTGCTCATCATCGTCGTCTATGCGCTGCCGCCACTCAAGGTCGTCTTGCCCTACCGCACCTGCGTTATCGTCGCCACGGTCCTTTTGGGCTCGGCCTTTGGCTCCGAAAATTTTATGAGCGGTATCAACACCGTCGGCGTCGGCCAGGTCGAAGCCGCCCGTTCGCTCGGCATGAGCTTTAACCGTATCCTCGCCAAGATCGTGATTCCGCAGGCACTGCGCTCAAGTGTATTGCCCATGACCAACCTCTTTATCGCCGTCATGCTCACCACCGCGCTCGGCAGCCAGGTGCCGCTTAAACCGCAGGAGCTCACCGGCGTGGTGAGCTACATCAACACGCGCTCGCTCGGCGGCGTCGCCGCGTTCTTTATCTCGGCGCTCGGCTACCTGGGCACGGCCTTTGTGGTGAGCCACATTGGCAACTACATCGATAAGAAGGTGAGGATCCTCCGATGAGCAAGCATTCCACCTCCGCGCTCACCATGCGCGATGCGCTCTACGAGGCTCCCGGCCCCAAGATGCGCGCCAAGATTCGCATCGGCACCGCCATCTCACTCGTCGCCGTCGCCGCGCTCGTCGCCCTGGTACTGCAGCGCTTTTATGTGACCGGCCAGCTTTCGGTCCACTATTGGTATTTCTTTACGCACCTCACCACCTGGAAGTTCTTGCTTGCCGGCTTTGAGGGCACCGTTAAAGTCGCACTCACCGCTGGCGCCATCGCGCTGGTGCTGGGCTTAGCCCTTATGCTCGGCCGTACCAGCGACATTAAGCCGCTGCAGCTGGTCTGCCGCGTGCTCACCGATTTCTTCCGTGGCGTACCGAGCCTGCTGTTCATCTACTTCTTCTTTTTGGTGCTGCCCCAGTACAAGATCGCGCTGCCGTTGTTTTGGATGCTCACGTTGCCTGTCGCGCTCGCTGCAGCCGGTGTACTTGCCGAGATCTTCCGTGCCGGCGTCAACGCCGTACCGCGCGGGCAGGTCGAGGCGGCCCAGGCGCTCGGTCTCTCCAAGGCTAAAATCACCTTTAAAATCGTGCTGCCGCAGGCGATTCGGTTTATTATTCCGTCGTTGATTTCGCAGCTCGTGGTCGTAGTCAAAGACACCACCGTCGCCTATGTGGTGAGCTACCCCGACCTCATGCAAAACGCCCGCGTGCTCATTACCAACTACGACGCCCTCGTATCGGTCTACCTGGTGATCGCAGTCATCTACATCCTCATCAACGTCGCGATCAACAAGGCCGCTGTCTATGTTTCGCACAAGACCGGCGCGACCATCATCCGCTAACGCTTTACCATTTCGAGTCATAAGGAGCCGAGCACCATGGCACAGAGCACCTCTTCCACCGGCAATCAGCCGCTGATCGAGCTCAGACACGTCGATAAGCACTATGGCGACCTGCACGTTCTCAACGACATCAATCTCTCGGTCGACCGCGGCGAGGTCGTCGTTGTGATCGGCCCCTCGGGCTCGGGCAAGTCGACCATGTGCCGCACCATCAACCGCCTGGAAACCATCGACTCGGGCGAGATCCTCATCGAGGGCGAGCCCCTGCCGCAGGAAGGCAAGGACCTTGCCCGCATGCGTGCCGAGCTGGGCATGGTGTTTCAGCAGTTCAACCTGTTCGCACATATGACCGTGCTGCAGAACGTCATGCTGGGACCGGTCGATGTGCTGGGTGTCTCCAAGGACGAGGCCCGCGAGCGCGCCATGGACCTGCTGGGCCGCGTGGGCGTGGCCGAGCAGGCCGATAAGGTGCCCGCACAGCTTTCGGGCGGACAACAGCAGCGCGTAGCCATCGCCCGCTCGCTTGCCATGCAACCCAAGGCCATGCTCTTCGACGAGCCCACGAGCGCTCTTGATCCCGAGATGATCAACGAGGTGCTCGAGGTCATGGTCCGTCTGGCCCAGAAGGGCATGACGATGATCGTCATCACGCACGAGATGAACTTCGCCCGACGCGTGGCCGATCGCGTCGTGTTTATGGCCGACGGCCAGATCGTGGAAACCGGCACGCCCGACGAGTTCTTCGACCATCCCCAGACCAAGCGCGCCCAGGACTTCCTCAACTCCATCAAGGGCCACTAACCCAATTGCCACGCGGGCAAATTCATCAGTAACGTTTGCTCCGCGCCACCCCTGTGCCATGTCCACCCGGATTCGAAAGCTACGCCCATGATCGGAACCCGCACCTCATCGTCCTACACTCCGCACGTCGACGTCGATCCCGCCGACCGTCCGCTCATCCTGGTCGCACCACGCTGGGAAGAAGCGAAGCCCTATTTGAGCGAGACGCTCTCCCCCAACGAGGAGATTGCGAGCGTCTTTGTCGATGCCATCCTTGCCGCCGGCGGCCTGCCGCTGCAGATGTCCATCACCGAGGACATTGAGGTCATCCGTCATTACGTCGATATCGCCGACGGCATCGCCATTCCCGGCGGCCCCGATGTCAATCCCAAACGTTGGGGCGATGATCGACCCTACGACCCCACCCTCTGCTGCGAGATCCGCGATAGCTTTGAGTTTAAGCTGGTCGGCGAGGTGCTCCGCGCCAAAAAGCCGCTCTTTACCACCTGCCGCGGCACGCAGTTGCTCAATGTCGCCACCGGCGGCACCCTGTGCATGGACGTGCCGAGCCTGGGTGCGCGCGAGGGCCGCACGCAGTGGCGCCATACCCACGTGCTCAACGATCCCGTGCACCCCGTCGAGGTCGTGCCGGGCTCGCTGCTGGAGCGCGCGCTTGGCGGGCACAGGCTGATCCAGACCAACTCCGCACACCACTGCTGCGTCGATCATCTGGGTAAGAGCACGCGTTTGGTCGCCAAGGCAACCGACGGCGTTCCCGAGTGCATCGAGGTCGAAGGCCAGCCATTCTGCCTGGGCGTGCAATGGCATCCCGAGTACACCTGGCAGACGCTCGAAACCGACTTTAACCTCTGGAAGTCGTTTGTCGAGGCGGCAGCCAAGGTCAAGCAGGCCCGCTAGCACGCGAACCACAAAACAGATAAGGGCGCCCCGCCGGCCACATGGTCCGGCGGGGCACCCTTTCACCTATATGTGGCCGGCAAGCAGCCCAAGGCTCGCAAGCTCTTATTCAGCCGCCTCGCGCAGAGCCGACATCGTTGCCGCATATTGCTGCTGCAACGCATGCATTCCCTCGCGAGCGCCGTCAACGGCATCGGCGCCGCGCAGTGCTTCGGTCACCACGACCGCCGGCTCGTACAGATTATCGAATCCCAGGTTCTGGCTCACGCCCTTGAGCGTGTGCGCTGCCATAAACGCTTCCTCGGCGTCTCCCGCCGCCATGGCAGCCTCCAGCTTGTCCATGCTCTCGTCATCTAAAAACTTGAGGGCAAAGCGGGCAAGCATTTCCTCGCCCATCAGCCGAGCGCACGCGTCATCATAATTAGCGCCGATCTTCTCATACGCCTCACGCATGGAAATCATGGATTAAAACTCCTTAGGTCAAACTAAATCGTGGGAAACGCGACAACGTCGGCGGGGCGTGCCAACGTCTCGGCAATACGGTCTTGCACCTCGAGCAGACAGTCGAGCAACAGCGGGTTAAAGGTGCCGCACTTACCGTCCAGGATCATCTGGATCGCCTCCTCGTGCGGGATAGCGTCCTTGTACACGCGCACGCTCGTCAGAGCATCGTACACGTCGGCCACCGAGACCACCTGCGCGGCAATGGGAATATCGTCGCCCTTAAGGCCATCGGGATAACCCTTGCCATCCCAGCGCTCGTGGTGCCAACGCGCAATCTGGTACGCATATTCCATAAGCGCATTGCCGGCGTGATGGCGGCCCAGTTCGAGCAGCATGTCGGCACCGATCGTGGTATGCGTCTTCATAATCTCGAATTCCTCGGACGTGAGGCGCCCGGGCTTGTTGAGAATCGCATCGTCAATCGACATCTTGCCGATATCGTGCAGCGCCGAAGCCAGGGCGATCGTGGAGCGTTCCTCATTGTCGAGGGAGATCGTGCCGCTACGCTGGACCAGACAGCCAAGCAGCAGCTCGGTCAGCTTCTCGATGTTCGTAACGTGCCTGCCGCTCTCGCCGTTGCGAAGCTCCATGACGCCGGCCATGATATCGATGAGCATGCGACTGTTCTTGACACGCTCGTTGTACTGCTGGGACAGCAGGCTCGTCAGGCGGCGCTGCTTGGCGTATAGGCGGATGGTGTTGCTTACACGGCGGCGCACGACACGGGAGTCAAACGGGCGGCTGATATAGTCCGAGGCGCCCAGCTCGTACGCGCGCAGAACCACATCGTCGGAATCTTCGCTCGAGATCATGATGAAAGGCAGATTGTCGATACCCGATCGGCGCGACAGATCGGCCAGCACCTCAAAGCCGCTTATGCCCGGCATGACAATGTCCAGCAGCACGAGCGACAACTCATCGCCATAGCGGTCGACCATATCGAGCGCCGTACGACCGTTATCGGCCTCGAGGATGCAATACTCGTCCTTGAGCATCTCGTTGAGAATGGCTCGGTTCATCTCGGAGTCATCGACGATAAGCACCGAAGGCTTTTCGCTTTGGAAGGCCTCGATGGAATCGCCATCGGTCACGACCGTACCGGCTTTTGCCTTGGCACGGCTCAGTAACTGGACAGCGCGGCCAACGCCCTCATCGACCGTCTCGCCATGAATGCGAACGCCACCAACACATGCCGTCAAGCTCACGTACTCATGGCCCGGAACAATCGTGGCATGAACGGCATCGGACACCTGGTGCAGGCGACGGGTGAAGTCATCGGAGGGAATATTGGGCATGACGACCACAAACTTGTCGCAGCCATAGCGTACGAGCTCGTCAGTCGAACGAATTCCGCCGCGTATGGCTGTCGCCACAGCACCGAGCGCAAGGTCGCCGGCATGACGGCCACACGTATCGTTGAAGACCCTAAAATCATCAAGGTCGATCATCGCAACGCCGGCCTTCATGCGGGCGCTACGGAGCTTTTCCTCGTAATATCGACGATTGCACACGCCCGTCAGCACGTCGGTGTAGACAAGGTCCTCTTCTGCAGCCTCTTGCTCATCGATCGGACGCACCATCAGCAGGACGTGAGGCTCGCCCTCGACCTTCAGAGGGCGCAGACGAGCGCGGTACTCAACACCATCGTTGAGCAGTTGCTCCGACACCTCATCGGAATCTGCCAAGGCCTCAAGACTCGACTGACGCAGACAAGGGCAGCGATTGCCGGCGAGCAGACAGTTAGGCTCGCTCTTAATCTGATCGGCCGACAGCAAACGCACCACGGGGTAGGTCTTCGCGACGCGGGCGACCTCGGCGGCAGCCTCCTCGTCGGTTAGATTGACCTCGTGATTATTGAGCATATGGGGCCCTTTCGATAGTTTCGCATGGTAGCGGTGGGTTCCAAATGCTACAAGGGTAACACCTTGCCGATGCAGGTAAGCACATGAATGCTGTTACATTTTTATGACCTGGCAAACGGTGGTAATGAAGCCGCGGGCGCGTGGTTATTGGCGCATTCGTTAACAATGACGAAACGCTAACAGTCCCCCTCCCCGCAGGTCATCGAGCGTGCTAACGCTCCAAGACATCGCGAACGGCGTTTGCCGCCGTAACGGGGCGATCGCGCAAACCGTTATGCGCGCCCGGGATCGTCACAAGGGGGCAATCGAGATATTCGGCAGCCGCTCGCGTACCAGCCTCGCGGGGCGTACCGACCGAAAGCTCGCCCAAAAACACAGCCGACACCGCCTTTGATTCTCGGGCGCGCTCCCAGTCG
>CALLST010000076.1:0-2331 GCA_938011875.1 uncultured Collinsella sp.
TCGACCTTCTCCCTGCTGTACATGCGAACCTCCAGTCCGGACCGCCCCGCGGTCCAACTTTCTGTCCGCACCCCCTTACGGGCGAATTGTTACCGCTTAGGAAGCTTGATTGATCTGTCTTGACAAAGCGAAAGTTTCGAGGATACTGTAGATAACAATACAAAATATAACGTTCTATTAACACATGATTTACTGAGATTGGGAGATAAATGAGGAAGTTGCTCTTGGCCAGCCATGGGCCACTTGCTAGAGCGATGCGTGAAACGCTCCAGCTATTTTGCGGTGAAGATCCTCGCGTTAAGGTGCTATGCGCATATGTCGATGAGGACACGATGGATGTAAACGAGTTGATAGATTTTTGGGACCGTTCTCGCGACCCGGCAGACCAGTGGATTGTCATCACTGATGTCTATGGTGGGTCAGTGAATAACGCTTTTATGGAAAGGTTGGGTGACGATTCTCTAAGGCTCATTGCCGGCATGTCGCTACCACTAGTGCTCGAAGTGTTTTCGAAATTGAGCACACTTGATGACGCCGAGCTCGCTGCATTGTTTTCAAGTGTCCGCCAAAAGGGCACATGCCTATGTTCGCTGCCAAATTCGGTAGAAGAAGACGAGGATATTTAAGAAAGGAACAAAGATGATTAAGCTGCTGAGAGTTGACCATCGCTTGCTTCATGGTCAGGTTGCCATGACTTGGACGCAAGAGCTTGACACCAATTGCATTTTGATTGCCTGCGATGCGGTTGTGAAAGATGACGTGCGCAAGACGACGCTTAAGCTGGCACGTCCGGCAGGCGTCAAATTGGTTATCAAATCGGTCGATGATTCTATCGAGGCTCTTAGGAGCGGTGTGACCGATAAGTACCGTTTGTTCATTGTCGTTGAAAGCATCGAAGATGCTTACCGCCTGGCAAAGGGCTACAGCGAAATCGAGCATATCAACATTGGAGGAACGAAGCCGCGTGAGGGTGCAGATGTACGCCTATCTTCAACGGTTTTCGCTACCGATCGCGACGTGGAGCTTCTACATGAGCTCAGTGATGCCGGAATCGAGGTGGAGATCAGGCAGGTACCTAGAGACGAGAAGATTTTGATTTAAGCACATACAATAGAAAGGGGATCTCTCATGTTGACTCAAGCGATCCTTATCGGCCTCGTCGCAATGTGCGTGACATTTGAGTGGGCACTTGGCACTTGCCTTGCTTCTCGCCCGATTGTCACGGGCGTCCTCATCGGTCTTGTGATGGGTGATTTGCAGACGGGCATTATTGTCGGCGCCACGCTTGAAATGGTGTTCATTGGATCGGTTACCATCGGGGCGGCCGTTCCGCCTGACGTTATCACCGGTGGTATTTTGGGCACTGCCTTTGCAATTTCGACGGGTCAAGGCGCTGAAGTTGCGCTGACGCTCGCTTTCCCGATTGCGTCGCTTTATCTCATCATTGATAACGCGCTTACGCTGATCGTGATGCCGTTTTTCGTCCATAAAGCGGACGACTGTGTGGCAAAGGGCGACCTCAAAGGTATGGAGCGGATGCATCTGCTTGGTGGATTCATCGTCAAATCGCTTCCTCGCTTTTTCGTGTGCTCCCTTGCTTTCTATCTCGGAACGCCGGTTATGAACGCGGTGCTTAACGCAATTCCCGAGTTTGTAAGTAACGGCCTGGTTATTGCGGGTGGATTCATCCCTGCGCTCGGCATTGCACTGCTCGCTTCAATGATTGTCAACAAGCAGACTGCTATTTTCTTCGTGCTCGGGTTTGCGCTCTGTGCCTACATGAGCATTCCAATCCTTGGTATTGCCATCATTGGGCTTTGCCTCGCAGTAATCCTCGTGGCGGTCCAGCCAAACTTCATTGCTCAGACGCCACAGCTTAGTTCGGAAGGGAGCTTCGACGATGACGACTTCTAATGACACCAGTTCCAACAAGATTACAAAGCGTGATCTAAAATCGGTATTTTTCCGTTCGCTTACGATGGAGTACTCTTGGAACTACGAGCGCCAGCAGCACATGGGATACTGCTTCTCCATGCTTCCCATCATTCGTCGCGTGTATAAGGATAAAGATGACCAGGTTGCTGCTGCTAAGCGTCACATGGAGTTCTTCAACACCACTCCTTATGTCTCAACATTAATTCTGGGCATTTCGGCAGCGATGGAAGAGGCAAACGCTAACGAAGAGGATTTTGACGAATCCTCTATCAACAGCGTAAAGGCCGCTCTTATGAGCCCGCTGGCCGGCATCGGTGACTCTCTGTTCTGGGGAACGTTGCGTGGCATCGCCACTGGTTTGGGTGTGTCGCTTTCTATGCAGGGTAACATTCTCGG
>CALLST010000077.1:0-1375 GCA_938011875.1 uncultured Collinsella sp.
GGGCTTCAGGTCGGGCAAGCGAAAATTGCACGCCGTGCTAGAAGGCAGGACCAGCAATGGTGGCTGGATTGCCGTTGGCCTGGCAAAGAGCGTTGACGATCTGACGGATCCAGAGGGCCTGTGTCAGGACAAGCGCTCACAGGGCGGATTTGGCCCGGGTCTACCGACCTATGCCGCACTTCGGAATGCCGATGACATTCCCGCGGTGCTCGATCTTATAAAGCAGTGCTAGGCAAGGGCCGGGAATCTAATTCTCGGCCCTTGCTATCTCGGAATTGCCGATGGCTTATCTGCCCACCTAAACTCCCGCAATCCCACGCGCCGCACTCAACAGCTCGTACTCCCTCTGGCTCCACTGGCGCAGTTCAGCGGCGTCGACGGCGTCGCGGCACAGGTCCAGGAACACCTCGGCTCCCTCGCAGAAGCACTCGCGGGCAAAGGCGCCGGATCCGTCCGCAACGCACGCGCCGTCGGCAAAGAGCTTCCAGCTGGACGGCTCACGCGAGTCATTTCCGAGCAACTTGATCTGCAGTACGTGAGGGTCTCCGGCAACGCAGAGCTCTTCCTCGAGCGCCTGCACCGTAAAGCGCATCTGATGGGAGAGACTGCTCTTGACCATGGCCGAGGCATAGCCGCTCGGCTCGTCCAGAAGATGCATTCGTTTTGGCTTGGTTGCCAGGTTGTGGAAGTTGCGCTCACTGCGCACGGAGAAATTGTCCATACGGACTCCTTTCATCGATGTTGGCAGGGCCACCGTGCCTCTTGGCCGGTTGGCGTCGGGATCGTGGAGCCAACTCTCTACCCCGACTCTGGATAAAACGCGCCCGCTCCTTGCGGGCAAGAGAAAGTCTATCAACGTGTACGGACAGAAATCAAGCGCCGCCTGCGAAATGACGTGCAAGCGGCGCTTGATTTCGCCGGCTGCTGTTAGGCTTAAATTCGAAAAAGTGTCGAAATATCCCGTGTAAAAGTACGGAAAAGTGTCGTAATACACACTTCAAAATCTCGAAAAAGTGTCGAAATGAGCATCTAGCAACCACGGAAAAGTGTATCCTAGTGCTAAAACAGCACGTAATAAGGGGTACGCTTATGCTACAGAGAAAAGCGAAAGCACAGTTTGAATCTTGGCTTGCCTCGTCGCCTAACAAGGCTCTTTTGGTCAAGGGCGCCCGACAGGTAGGAAAGTCATATCTGGTCAACGTCTTTGCAAACGAATCGTTCGAAAATGTCGTGACGTTCGACCTTATCGCCGACGCGTCCGTGCGCGATTCGTTTTTGGCGGCAAAAAGCGCGGATGACCTGCTTATGCGCATGTCTATTGCTGCAACGCAGCCGATGGTTGCGAACAAGACCGTTGTGGTTATCGACGAGGTGC
>CALLST010000078.1:0-4228 GCA_938011875.1 uncultured Collinsella sp.
CGCGAGGATGAGCTCGGCATACACCGCAGCCTGGTCGTCTTCATCGACCGTAGCCTGGTCGCCAAAGGTAATAGTCATGCCAACGTGGGTCTCATCGACATCGAATTTGATAGTGATGTCATCGCAGTCGACCGCGGTGCAACCAAAGATGAAAGCCTCCTCAGCAGCCATGCGGATGTCCTCGATGCGATCGACAGACATAGAGCACAGGGCACCAACGTTGGCTGCCGTCATGCGCACAAGGCGAGCGAGACGCGGGTCACCGGCAACGGTCAGCGTGATAGGGCAGTTTGCTTCGCTACTCATCGCAGGACTCCTCAGAGGTCTCGGCGGGCGTATAGGTGTAATACTGAGCCGGCTTGGATACAGACTTCTGACCATCATCGTCGCCCGCGGCGGCCTCGTCCTCGCCAATTAGGACGCGCTCGGTAGGCTGCTTGGCCTCCGCAGCGGCAGCGGCGAGCTTGCGATCGGCGTCGGCTGCAGGAGCCTTCACCTTATTGAAGAGCTTCTGCACAGCACCGGCGGCAGAGTCGGTCACGCTCGACACAGCATTGCTGGCCTCGGCCATGCTGCCCGTAACCTCGGAAATGTCGCGAACCACGGCTTCGACCTCTACGAGATTGGAGGTAAGGGCATCAACTGCCGTCTTGCTCGACTTAAGCAGCGGCTCCATCTGGGCAAGCGCCGGCGTAAGCTCATCGACAGCGCCATCGAGCTTTGCCACCACAGGCTGAGCCTCGGCGATGGTGTTGTTGAGGTCGTTCACGGTCTTATCGAGCGAGTCGACAACATTGCGGGTCTTGCGCAGGGTAAGCGCGAGCTCAGCGATGGCCCACACGCCGGCAACGGCGAGCAGCAGCAGGGCGATTTGAATGGGACTCATACAAGCCTCCCGGAAGAATCGAAATACAGACGCTTTTCATGGTACCCCAAAGGGGACCGAACATGCCAAGAGCAGCAACGTGGGACAAAATTATCAGCAGCTACCTCGGTGCATTCCCGCTGCGGTCTCGTTCGCTTTGCTCTACGCGCCACTCTTCCCAGCCGCGCCCGGCAGGCTGCCAAAATGCACCGCGTTCCAAGCCTTCGGGCAAATAGCGCTGATCGACCCAGCCTTCGGGATAATCGTGCGGGTACTTGTATACACCGTACTCGTCGCTGCCGGGACGGTGACGATCGCGCAGATAGCTCGGCACCTCGCGCAGCCCACTTGAATGGATATCAGCCAACGCCGCATCGATCGAAGCCTCACACGCGTTGGATTTTGGCGCCAAGCACACATAGAGTGCAGCCTGAGCCAGGTTAATGCGGCACTCGGGATAGCCAATGACCTCGGCAGACTTAAACGCGGCATGCGCCACCAAAAGCGCCTGCGGGTCGGCGTTGCCAACATCCTCAGAAGCCTGAATCATAATACGGCGAGCGATAAACTTGGGATCCTCCCCCGCGTCGATCATGCGCGCGAGCCAATAGATCGTGGCATCGGGGTCACTACCGCGCATGGACTTGATGAACGCACTGATGATGTCGTAGTGCATGTCGCCGTTTTTGTCATACGTAAAGCCGCGACGCGGGTTGGCAATCTTCACGTCATCCACGGTGATGGGATAGCGCTCCCCCGCCGCAGGCGCTGGCGTTCCCTCGGTATCGGGACGCGTGACGGCAATCTCGCTCGCAAGCTCGAGCGTCGTGAGCGCCGAGCGAGCGTCACCCGCTGCCAGCGTGCAAATGGTCTTAACCGTATCCTCATCGGCCGAGAACTTGCCGTTCAAACCCTGCGGCGCCTCGAGCGCACGCTCGATAAGTGTGGCGATATCCTCGTCTTTAAGATGCTCAAGCTCCACGACGCGACCGCGCGAGAGCAATGCCGAGTTGACCTCGAAGTACGGGTTCTCTGTCGTAGCGCCAATCATAATGACGGTACGGTTCTCAACTGCATGCAGCAGGGCATCCTGCTGCGACTTAGAGAAGCGGTGAATCTCATCGATGAATAGAATGGTGCGGCGGTCGTACGTATTCAGGCGCGTCTTGGCCTCATCAATCACACGACGCAGGTCCTTCACGGTACCCGTGACGGCGCTGACCTCGACAAACTCGCTCTTGGTATGGTTGGCGATAATGTGGGCCAGCGTCGTCTTGCCCGTACCGGCAGGCCCGTACAGAATCACGCTCGAAAGCACGTCGTGCTCGATCGCGGCACGCAACCATGAGCCCTTACCGACGGCCTTTTGCTGGCCCACATACTCGTCGAGCGAATTGGGGCGCATGCGCACCGCAAGCGGCGCATTCTGAAAGGAACGCTCGCGCGTCGAAGCAGAAAAAAGGTCGTCCATAGCCATCCCATGTATCAATCAAAAACGTTTTCCACTAACAGTATACCGAATTAATACGAACTACCGTTCGTTAATATAGGTACGGTGCGGAAACTCCAGACCAGGGAACAGCTTGCTCGTCAGCTCGCAGAAATAACCGTCCGTCATGCTCGCGATATAATCCACCACGGCTTGATCCTTGTCGTCCTGCCAGGCATAGGTGCGATCATAGTAGGAAAGCTGCTGCTCAATGCGCGAAATATGGTGCTTAAAGATGTAAGAGGACTCGTCGCCACTGTTTAGATCCCGCAGGCAACGGTCGTAGAGCTTTACGAACGCTTCGCGCAGCTCCGCCTCGGAGTCGCCTTCGATACCGCCCTTGCTATAGATCTTCTCGTAGTTCTCGCGCTTAGCCCGGCGGATCTCCTCAAACAGGTCCTCGCTCATCTCGATGCGCGGCTTACCATAGCTATGCACCACGATATCGATGGAAGCGTGCGTAAGGATCCAACTGTTGTAGGCACCGCCCCGGCCATCATCAAAAGCGTCAGGTGACAGCAGGCCCGCCGCGATCGCATCCTGACGGTCACGACCGACGTAGGCAAGAATATCCGAGATGCGAACGACGCAGCCCTCGAGCGTCATGGGGCGCAGGTGCTCAATCGCGCTATAGCCCGTGGCGATACAGTCCTCAACCGTCTGATCGAACTGGTCAAAGGAGCCCATGTCCGAAAGCTCAAACACACGCTGCTCATATTCGCCGTTGTGGCATAGCACGCCATCGAGCGTCTGAAGCGACACGTTACGGCCGTACAGCGCATCGAGCACACGGACCGACTGCACGTTATGGAAAAAATAACGACCCGTGCGCTCGTGATAGATATCGTTGAGGAATCGCTCGCCGGCATGGCCAAAGGGCGTGTGACCCAAGTCGTGGCCTAAGCCAATCGCCTCGATCAGATCGCAGTTGAGCCCCAGGGCGCGACCGATATCGCGCGCAATGCGCGAGACAAGCTGCACATGCAGACCGCGGCGCGACAGGTCATCGTTACTGCGAAAGCTAAAGACCTGCGTTTTGCCTGCATAACGCGTGTACGCCGGAAGATGAAGAATCTTTTCAGTGTCGCGCATAAACGCCGGACGCATAAGCGTGCCTTTGTCGGCAGCGCGATCAATACGACGAATGACCTGGTAGTCGTTACAACGATACGGGTTGACATAGCCCGAAGCACGATCAGCGGCAATGCGCTCGACAAGTTCGGGCGACAACGCCGAGGGAATACGGTCCATGCGCGCCTTAATGACGGCCGTTTCTTGATTAGTTGCCATGGCATGCTCCTTAAGAAGGATGCGCAATCGGTTACAATGTGCAGCCCACGACCTCGATTATGGCAAAAATCGGCACCAAAAACGGCAGCAAAGGCAGGGAGCGCGATTTTGTGAAGAGGCAGGAGAGGGCAAGGACCAGGAGCGCGACGGCAAATGCCACGATGCAACCCATAGGGTCGAGCGTGCAAAGCGCGAAGAGTGCTTTGGCGTCCCCCATGCCAATGCCCGAGGTTTGGCGAAAACGACGCCAGAATGACTCAGTCAGCACAAGGGCAAGGTAGACGATGACCGCAAGACCGGCATGGTCAAGCGCCGTGTTAACGCCTTTGTCGAGCCAAACGCCCACTAACGCCGTCACCGCACACGCACCGGCAAGCTCATTGGGAAAACGTCGCTGACGGGCGTCAATCGCCGCGCCGGCAAAGATGCAAATCCAAAACGGGATATAAAACATCGAGTACCTCCTCGAGCTGCATCGCAAAAGCAAAAACCACCACAAAGGTGCCTGTGAACTGCGCCCCGAAACTTGGACTGAACAAATAGCGACTACGCCGCAAGGGCCCGGTTCCGGAACTCCTCCGGCG
>CALLST010000079.1:0-1974 GCA_938011875.1 uncultured Collinsella sp.
AAACCTCGCTGCCGTTGCCCATGACAACGGGGAGATAGATGGTGGGCACGCGTTCTGCATGCTCTGAATATACGGTTACCTGCTTTTGGTGCGCTTCCATGATGGGCTTCTCTCAATGTATGCGGCCTCGATGGCTTCGATTGTCGCACGCCGGTGTATGTGCGCTGTCGACAAAAGAAAAGCGCGGGGCCGCATGGCGACTCCGCGCTTTATTGTTCAGCTTTTGCAGCCTTGCCCTTACGCTACGAAGAAGTAGACGAGGAAGGCAAGGGCCGCGATCCACCCGTCCCGTGCGAAAAAGTGTTTACGAGCGCTTGCGGCTCACCACGGCGCCCGCGGCGATGGCGGCTGTTCCCGCAAGGGCGGCTGCCACGATGGCTGCGCTCGAGGCGTCGCCGGTTGCTGCGAGTTTGCCGGCGATCTTGGCTCCCGTGGCTGCAACTGCAACGGTCTTGGTCGTTTTCGTGCCCTCGGACTTGGAACCCTCGGGCTTGGTCTCGCCGGGCTTCTCCTCGGGTTTGATCTCCTCGGGAGGCATGATGACCGTGCTCTTGGCGACAGCTTCGTTATAGGGGGAGTCGATCGTGGTGTCGCCCGTGCCGATGGTTTGACCCACCACGTAGAAGATGCCGTCATCGAGTTCTTCCTTGTTGCGATAGCCAATGATCTTGCCGCCTGTGGGCGTCTGGATGGGAGCGCCTTCGATCTCGATGGTGCCGATTGTCTCGCCGTCCGCGCTCACGGCAAGGGCGAAGATCGCCGCCGTGTCTCCCTCAGCTGTGACCTTACTGCGGACAATCGAGATGGTCGCGGGCGTGATGCCCTCCTTGGTCCGGGCAAAGATGCCGATGTTCACACCCCTATGCTCGGGAATGACCGCGCCGCTTTGGTCGTTGCTGTAGTGATCGGGGCCGTCGCTACCGGACTCGACATAGCGGGCTATAGCCTTGACAACGGAGTCACTAATGTAGATGTGACCACCCGCTTCGTTGGGGTAGTAGTTTCTGGTGGAGATTGCGGTCGAGAACTGGCCTTCTGCGAACGCATCCACGATCGAGCCGTTCTTGATGACGATGTCGTCCTCGTCGGTGAAGAGGGCGCTGGCTTCATCGTTCCCTGCGCTTGCACGGACCGTTACGGTTGCGCCATCGAACGTGATGCCCTTGTAGACATAGATGCCATACCCAACGCCACTTGCGTTGAGGGAAGCGTTCGTGACCGTGAGGCTGTTTTTACCGTCGATGGCGGCGTCTTCCTCGGAGCTTGCCTTGACCTGGCTGCCACCCGAGATCTCGATGTTGCCGTCGGCCCAAATCGCATTGTCTTTGATAGAGCTTGCCTCTACCTTGCCGCCGCCCTTTATGATGAGGTTCTCGTTAGCATCGATACCCTGATCCTCGGTGGCCTTGGCGGTGACGGTTCCGCTGTTGTCGATCGTGATGTTGCCGTCGGCCCTGATGCCATCCGAATCGCCCGTGGCGTTAACGTTTCCCGAGCCCTTGATGGTGACA
This sequence comes from uncultured Collinsella sp., assembly GCA_938011875.1. Classification (GTDB taxonomy): domain Bacteria; phylum Actinomycetota; class Coriobacteriia; order Coriobacteriales; family Coriobacteriaceae; genus Collinsella. Next base: position 1,512 of record CALLST010000079.1, read on the forward strand.
TCGCCCCCGGCATCGATGGCATCGTGCTCGGTGCTCGTGGCGTTGACAGTGCCAGCGCCGTCGATGTTGATGCTGCCGACGGAAGTGATGGCGTCACGAGAAGATGTCACGTTGAGCGTGCTGGACGCGTCGCCCTGAATATTAAGCTCGGCGTTCTCGTTCGCGCCATCCTTAACCTTGATGCCGCGGCCGTCGCCGTTAGTGACGATGTTGTCGCCCTCGTAGCTCACGTTGAGCTTGCCCGCTGCCTCGATCGCGCCGCCGTTATAGCCGTTGAGCTTCATATCGTCGGCGCCGTCCCAGGCCCAGGTGCCGGCCTCGTCGCCTGCTGCAGTGTTGTACTGAGTGCCGCCGACGTTGACCCACTCGGCCGCGAGCGAGACGCTCGGCATGAGCAGCGAGCTCACCGTGTGGGCGCAGGCCAGACCGCTGTCGATGCGGCGCGTCACGCGACGCCAGCTGC
>CALLST010000080.1:0-2649 GCA_938011875.1 uncultured Collinsella sp.
CCCCATCCCGGCGGACGGTGAATTCATAGATGGTGCGCACTGTGTCCTCCACACTGCCCCCGGGACTGCAGAACGCCTGATAGTCATAGGTTCCGATGAACCCCTGAGCGGCGGCATTCAGCGCCTCGGCTGTTGAGCAGTTTGTGACATCCGAGATGGCTGACATCAGGACATCGAACGCTCCGCCCTCGCCGAACGCTTTGTTGTACCTCAGCTCTAAGACTTGCGCCTTGAACTGAACCTGCAAGTTTTTGTTTGACGACAGCGATTTGTGTAGTGCAGATAGGTCTTCTTTATCTTTCTGCACGGTCTGGAGAATCTTATTTACGGCAGCTTTCTCCGCCTCGGTGACGATCCCGTCTTTGGCGATGTCGTCAACCGTCTTGTCGAGGGTACCTATCGTCTCGTCGAGTTCCTTATTCCTTGTCTGGAAGTCTTCCCCAAGGGCCTCGATGTGTTTTCCGTTCTGCGTCATTCCGCTGTGCAGGTCTTCGATAACGCCATCGACAGTCCAGCCGCCATCGCCGTATTTGGCATTTGGCGAAAGCTGGAATTCGCCCGTTTCCAAGTCCCAATAGTTCGCGCCCACCTCGTCGGTGAGCAGGCCAGCGCGGATGCGATCTGCCCGCATCGTACCGGCGTTGATGCAATCGGCGCTGACTTGAGCGCCGGTTATAAACGTGCGCCAGTTCCATTGACCGTCGCTTGCAAGCGATGCGGCAAGACGAATGCCCATGCCGTTGATGTTTACCGCCCACATGCCGGACGTTGCCTTGAGTGGGACACCCGTTACGGCATCCAGCGGCACGTTGGAGTAGATCACGCCAAGCTCGAACGTCTCAACCTTGTACGTGCCAACGGCGCTGAACGCCTTGTTGAGCGCGCCCATGAGCTGGTTGAGCCACGAGACGGACGTGCCGGCAGCCGCGTCATAGTTAGCCCGCTGGTTGCTGCCGCTTTTGAGCTGCTGCGCCATGGACTGAAAGATGTCGGTCAGATTATCGGTGAGGTTGCCGAACGTAACTGTGGCATCGCCAGTCACTAGGTCGCGGGCCAGCTTCGAGACGCGACCCTTGAGTCTGATTCCCGCAGCGGAGAAGCCCTTGTCGATGATCGCCACGCAATCGCCGACAGCAACGCTTTCCCAATCTCGCCCGAAAGCGAACAGGTCAATCACGCTTGCTTCATAAGAGACGGTCGGCGTTTTGGCTTGCGCGAGGTAATCGTTCGTCTCGGCAAGAAGCTGCGCCGCGTCCTCGCATTGCTCGTTAATGTAAACGTCCACCGCAGGCGCGATGCCGCCGTTGCCGTCGGGATGTCCCCAAATCTCGGTCGCGGAGGTATCCTCGACGTAATTCTTGCCGCCGTTTATATCGCCGAAAGTCAAGCGCCGGCCAAAACCGCCGCCATCGGTCTCAACGCCCTTGCCGTAACCGTAAACGCGCGTCTTTGGATTCGCGCTGCCAGTCTTGCGCTTGATGCTTATGAGGTCTTTAGTCCACGTAAAGCGCTTGGGACTTTGCTGGTTTCCGCGTTTCGCGACCACGCGCACGTATCGGTGTGTGACCTGCACACCGTCAGTCTCGATGACGGTTTCAAGCTCGCCGCCCCATGTTTTGAGCAGGTCGCTCAAACCCTCACGGACTTTTAAGTGATAGAAGGTATGCGAAGCGTTGCCTGGCTGGTCGCAGTTGCCGACTTCCCAACGTGTGCCAGCGAGTATCGAAGCGAGCGCTACAGCCACGCTGCCGGACGGTCGCTTGTCCTCGATGTAGTCATCCCATGTCTCGTTGATTGAGTTGATGCACGTTACGCTTGTATATGGCTTGCCGCTGTCATCGTGCAGTCGCTCGATTTCGTCGACGATGTGTTCATGCACAACGCCTTGTCTGTCAACCCATACAAGACGCTCCCCCTTGCTCAAATCCTCATCACACCTGATCTTAAGCTCGTCGGTGCCGTCCGTAGCGTCCTCATGGGTCGCTGCGGTGTAGGTGAGTCGTCCGAGATTAGCGCCGAAACGGCTGAAACGAGTGAAGTTGACCTTTTTGGTTAAAGCCATCTTTCCTCCCATTCCAGCGTCGCGGAGCCGCTAGAGATCTTGATGTGCGCACGGTCTTTAATCTCAAAGAAATCGCTCATGATGTTGAGCGAGGCAACCGAGCCGTTGACCGTCGCGTATTCGGTCGAGAAGTCGAGCCTGATGGTGCTGTCAGCCGTGAGCGGCTGGATAATCTCGACGAACTCACCGGTGTCGGTGTTGGTTATCCTCCAGGCACCTCCGGCAGACGGCTTCGCCGTCACCTTAATATGCGCGGGAAGCGTGCCGCCGACGGAGACGGCGGCGGAGTCGGTCATCTCGATACGGCGGCGCTGTCCGTGATAGTCCGGATCACCTATATGGAATGTCACCGACGTGCCAGGGCAATCATCGGTAATCTCACCCAAATCCGTGATGCCGCTGACAATGGCCATGAGATAGCGTGTCGGGTCATCCGGCAAATAGAGTGGAGCCAGCTCATCCGTCCAGAGCATCGCCGCCAATTTGTGACGAGCTTCGGCGACATCGCGCCGATGTTCCGTGCGCAGCCACATGTCGACAGTCAGGTCATATCCCTCTCGTTTTACCGACTTGAACAGCTCGCCATG
>CALLST010000081.1:0-4324 GCA_938011875.1 uncultured Collinsella sp.
GTGGACATGCCGACCTCGCCCATGCACTCGTAATAAAGCGTGTTAGCGGTGGCGAGGCCGATAATGCCAAGAAGCGCGCAGGGAACAAGCTCTTTAGGACTTGCCTTGAACAGCGCCATGGGACCCGAAACAGTTCCCTCGCGAGCACCTCCCTGGCAACCCATGAATGCCAAGACCGGAGCCATTAAGACGGCACCCGACAACAGGCGAAAGGCCGCCATGCTCTGAGACGAAACGCCCAGGGCCGATATTCCGTTAACAAAGATTCCGATGGTGCCCCACATAAGCGCGGCGATCAGCACCAGCACATAGCCCAGATTGCTTTTCTTCAACGCAGCCTCCTCGGTATTATTTCCAATATGTTTCGTACTACGTTATAGTCGTTATATACATTTTTCAAGACACAAATCGCCGAGCGGAAAAGTGATCCGTTTTCCTCCGTCCCCCATACTCATTGGGGACGTACTTAAATGACTAGTCATTTAAGAACGTCCCCAACGACTAGGACTGTCCCCAACTGCCGGCAGAAAAGGAACGTCCCCAAGTGCCGACCACGGCGACGCCGACGTTTTGGCAACGTCAGCGAGCGCCCGTCATTTGAGCCAAGGTGCCGTGAAATGAAAAGGCGCTGACCTTTTGGTCGCGCCTTTGAAATTGAATGGCAGATTGGCCAAATGCCGGGCGCGCAGCGTCGAGCCGTTACGCGGTTTGGTAAAACCGCGTAACTTCTAGTAGTCCAGCTTCCACATGTAGCGGCGCGTCATGTAGTCCTTGTGGGTGACGGCAGAAAGCGCGCGCATATACACGTTGTTGAGGATCGGGGCAAAGATCAGGTGGTTGAAGTACTCGCTCACGCTGTCCTTGATGTCGTTGAGGCCGAGCTCCTTGGCGTCGAGCTGATAGACGCGCTCGCCACCGTACTGGTTGACGAAGCGGATACCGCGCTCGTCGTTGCAGCGGCTGCGGCCGACGCTGATGAGCTGGAACAGCGAGGTGCGCTTGTCCAGAATCTCGAAGGGGCCGTGGAAGAAGTCGCAGGTGTTGATGGTGCAGGAGTCGATCTGCAGCATCTCCTGCACGTTGCAGATGCTAAAGACGTAGGCGGCACCAAAGAGCGGACCCTGAGCCATCACGTTGATGCAGGGCTTGTCGGCGTTTTGCTCGGCCCACTTGGCGGCGAGCGGACGGGTGTACTCAACGGCCTTGCGATAGATGGGGTCAACCAGGTCGAAGGCTGCCATGGCAGTCTCGTACTCGGCATAGCCCTCGGTCTGCTGCGTAAGCTCCATGGCGATCATGGTCACGACGGCGGAGTTGGTACGGCCCATGCAGGACTCGTCGACGGCCAGGCTGTCGTACTGGATCTTGTAGTCGCAGACCTCGGTGAGGCCGGACTCGTCGACATAGATGGCGATGGTGCTGGCGTCGTGGTCCTTGGCGACCTGGGCGGCGACGATGGTCTCCTTGGTGCCGCGCATGGACACGACGACGGCCAGGGTGTTCTCGTTAACGTAGGCAGGGGTTGCGTGCACGAACTCGTTGCTGGTGTAGCTGGAGCTCACGACCTGCGTGGCCTCGTGCTCCATAAAGTACTGGGCAGGATAGTTGCCGCCGTTGGATCCGCCGGCGCCAATCCACACGACGCGCTTGATGCCGCCCTTGTCTGCCTTGTCAGCCAAAACCTGAGAGACGACGTCCTTAACCTGTTCCTGAGTAGTCATCGTGCATCAGCCTTTCTTCTCGTTTGATGCTCTCGATGGCATACAAGTTACATACATGTTTTGGTTATGTCGACTAGTTGTATGCTTTATTTGTCTTAGAAATATTGCTGGTAAGGTTTTCGGCAATCCATTACCAGCTGTTTTGTTGTCATGTTGGATACATGCTTGGTTCAGTAAGCATACAGGTTAGATACAGGTTTTTCGCATGAGCACTTCGTCGAAAAAGAACTTGGCCCAATACGAGCGTCTGGCGGGTACGCTGCGTGACCGCATCGCCGCCGGCATCTACGCGCGCGGAGACAAGTTGCCGTCCGAGATGGAACTCATGGACGAATCGGGGCTGTCGCGCAGCACCGTACGCCATGCCCTTAAGGTGCTCGTTGATGAGGGCCTGGTGCGCACCGAGCGCGGGCGCGGCGCCTTTGTGGCCGACACGCCGGCGCTCCACGAGAACAACCTGGTGTTTTCGAGCTATACGGCGCAGGTCCAGGGTCAGGGCATGAAGCCCACCACGCGCACGGTGGACTCGGGCTTTGCCAAGGCCGCGGGCAATGCGGCCAAGTTCTTCGATGTCGCCGTGGGCAGCAAGCTCGTCAAACTTGTCCGCCTGCGTTATCTGGACGATGCGCCGCTGTGCCTGGAGACCACCTATCTACCACCGAGCTTTGAAGCACTCATCGATCGCGATATCAACGGTTCGCTCTACGCCACGCTGCGCCAGGAATTCCATCGCGCGCCGGCACAGGGACATAAGACCTTTGAGGTGTGCTATGCCTCGCAAAACGAGGCGAATATGCACAACGTTGAGCGTGGGCAGGCGCTGATCCTGATCACCGACTACGTCTACGACACCGACGGCCGCCCGCTCCATGTCTCCAAGCGCATCCAGCGCACCGACCGCGCCAAATACACCGAGCCCATCGGCTAACCTGCCAAAATAAACCTGTCCCTAAATGGTAGGTTTGGGGAGGTCGGGGAACCAGGTTGGCTTGGGTTGGTTAGGGACGCGCTCGGCTAGAACCAGCTCCATCCAGCACATGTCGTACCAACGGCCGAACTTTTGGGCGCAGCGGTCGAAGGCGCCCACCAGGCGATACCCCATATGGGCATGGAAATCCTGGCTGTTGTGCGTCAGGTACTCGTCGTCCTTGTCGTGCGGCACGGCGATGAGGGCGCACATGTTGGTGATGCCCATCGCGATCAGGCATTGCTTGAGCGCATCGTGCAGCTTGCGGCCCAGCCCGCCATGGCGCACATCGCGTGCCAGGTAGATCGACGTCTCGACCGACCAGTCGTATGCCTCGCGGCTGTTAAGCGGACTCACGTAGGCATAGCCTACCGGACGCCCGTCCAGCTCCATCACCAGATACGGATAGCGCTTGAGCGTACGCTCGATACGCCCGGCGAACTCCTCAACGCTCGGCACCTCGTATTCGCAGGTAATCGCCGTCTGGCGCACATACGGCTCATAGATGGCAAGCAACGCCGGCGCATCATCGGGCGTCGCCAGGCGAATCGTCGGCTCGGACATCTCGGTCATACAACCCTTCTCCCCCAAAAGCAAAGGCCGCCCTGCGCCAAGCTCAGGCGCGGGGCGGCCCCTTGCCATTACATCAGGCTACAGGACAGCCGCCAACGCGTCGATATCCTCCTGCGTCGTGGCCCAGCTGGTGCAAAAGCGCACCACCGTGTGGGTCTCGTCGTACTTTTCCCAATATTCGATCGCCGCATGCTCGCGAATGCGGGCCATGTCCTCGTTGGGCAGAATCACGAACTGCTGGTTGGTCGGCGTCTCCAAGAAGAACTGGTAGCCGCGCTCGTGCAGCACGCGACGCAGCGCCTGAGCGGTCTCAATCGCCTGGCGACCAATCTCAAAATACAGGCCATCGGTAAAGAGCGCCTCAAACTGCACGCCCGTCAGGCGACCCTTGGCCAGCAACGCACCGTGCTGCTTAATGCGCGGAATGGGATGTGCCGGAGCGTGCATGCCGCAGAACACCACAGCCTCGCCGCAGAGCGCGCCGCACTTGGTGCCGCCGATGTAGAACACATCGGTGAACTTGGCGATGTCCGCCAGCGTTACATCGGTTTCCGCCGTCAGGCCGTAGCCGAGGCGTGCGCCGGCCAGAAACAGCGGCATATCGAACTCTCTGCATACAGCAGACAGGCGTTCCAGCTCATTTTTGGTGTAAAGCGTGCCGTATTCGGACGGATGAGAGATGTACACCATGCAGGGAAATACCATATGGTCGTGGCTGGCATCCGCATAGAACGTCTGGACGTACTCGCGGAGATCATCCGCATCCAGCTTGCCGTTCTTGTGCGGCACAGTCAGCACCTTATGGCTGGTGGACTCGATGGCGCCGGCTTCATGCGTGTTCACATGACCGCAAGAGGACGCCACAACGCCCTCATACGGACGGAGCAGCGTATCAATGATGACCATGTTGGTCTGTGTGCCGCCGGTCAGGAAATACACCTGAGCGTCCGGGCAGTCCGCCGCTTTTTTGATCTTTTCCGCCGCCGAAGCGGTGAATTTATCGTTGCCGTAGCCGGAAACCGGCTCCATATTCGTCTGTGCCAGATGCTCTAAAACCTTGGGT
>CALLST010000082.1:0-7741 GCA_938011875.1 uncultured Collinsella sp.
CGGTGCCATCTACAAGGGCAAAGTCACCCGCCTGATGAACTTCGGCGCGTGCGTTGAGATCGCCCCGGGCAAAGAGGGCCTGGTGCACATCTCCGAGATGGCCAACAAGCACGTGGACCAGCCTTCTCAGGTCACCCACGTGGGCGACAAGGTTCAGGTCAAGGTCATGGAGATCGACCTCGACCGTCGTCGTATCTCCCTGTCCATGAAGTCTGCTGCTGAGACTCTGGGCGTCGAGATCGAGGTTACCCCGCTGCCTTCCGAGAAGAAGGACGAGGAGACCGACGCCGAGTAAATCGGTTTGACGATCACTTGTTTTAAGGGATCCGTCCGCAATGGACGGGTCCCTTTTTGCATTTGCTGATGAGGTGCGCGATGCTTCCCGTGTGCAATGCTGCCCCGGCTGTTCGCAGACTATTGGGTTGTCGGTGCATGAAAAATGCCGACATCCCGCCTCGGGGAGGAGGCGGGAACGCACCGAGTAGACGGAGGGGTGCGGAGCGCGGTCGCGTCTCGACTGACGACGTTGCCCATCGACAACCCTATTGTACTGCATGGCGTGGTTCTTGGTTTATCGTGTCGAACGCTTGCGTTGTGCCATTGCGTGTGCTGGCGGTGTGCTACACTCTTTCACTGCTGAGTGGGCCAGACGGTCGCGCGATGTGCTGCTTGCAGCACGCGTGAGGAAAGTCCGGGCTCCAGAGGGCGGGATGCCGGCTAACGGCCGGGCGGAGTGATCCGACGGAAAGCGCCGCAGAAAAGAAGACTCCCACCTGCGCCGCAAGGCGTAAAGGGAAAAGCTGAAACGGTGGTGTAAGAGACCACCAGCGTCGTGGCAACACGGCGGCTTGGCAAGCCCCATCCGGAGCAAGCGCGAATAGGAACGCTATGGGCCGGCCCGGTCCGCGTTCGGGTAGCGTGCGTGGAGCTGCACGGTAACGTGCAGACAAGATAAATGACCGTTCACGACAGAACCCGGCTTATAGGCCCACTTGGCATTTTTGTTACCCTGACAATCGGTACGGCCTTTGCCGTATTATTGAGGCTGTTTGTTGCTTTGCTTGTGTTTGAGGGGCTTTGTTGGACAGCTATTTTACTCTGCAATCGAATATTGAGGCTTCGGGCGAGTTTGTGGACCGCAAGAGCCGGTTTATTGCCCAGCTGGTCCATATTGAGTCCGAGGATGAGGCGAATGCCTTTATCGAGATGGTCCGCAAGCGTCATTACGACGCTCGACACAATGTTCCCGCGTGGATTTTGGTCGATGGACGTGAGCGTCAGAGCGATGACGATGAGCCGAGCCGCACGAGCGGGATGCCGACGCTCGAGGTGCTGCGCGGTGCGGGGCTCAAAAATGTTTGCTGCGTGGTGACGCGCTATTTTGGCGGCACGCTGTTGGGACCTGGTGGATTGGTGCGCGCCTATACCACGGCGACGCAGGCGGCGGTGGCAGCTGCTCAGGAGGCCGGGCAGATCGTCGAGATGACGAGTGTCGTGCCTGTTGACGTGCATGTGGCCTATCCGCAGTATGAGCAAGTGCTTCATTTGGCGCAGGATTCGGGTGCCAAGGTTTCGGATACCGATTTCGCGGATACCGTGACGATTCATTTGGTGTTTAAGGCGGGGGAGCAGGAGCCGTTTTGCGCTAAGATGCGCGAGCTTATGGCGGGGCGCGAGGAGATTGAGGTCGGCGCTCCCGAATTTGCCGAGTTTTAACGGCGACGGCCGGCGTGCTTTTGGATGGATTCCAAGCGCGCCGGCCGTCGTTTTATGTTGCTGCCGTTTACTCGGCGAGCTGCCTTAGCACATCGCAGGCAATCTCGACGGCATCGTCGATGCAGCCGGGGCAGCTGCGGAGCGGACCCTTGTCCGATCCGATGCCCTTGAGCGTGCCGCAGACGGTCGTCGTGTTCTTCTCGCCAAAACGCTTGGCGATTTCGCGCGACAGCTTGTAGGTCTGGCCCTTGGTCTTGGGGTTTTCCATGCCGTCGCTCATCACAACGCCCATGATGGCCACGGCGCCCGAGATGGCACCGCAGGTTTCGGTCATGCCGCCCATGCCGGCGCCAAAGCCCTCGGTGAGGGTAAAGGCGGTCTGGGGGTCGAGCCCGACGGCAGGTGCGAGCGTGCAGGCGACGGCCTGTGCGCAGTTGAAGCCTTGGGCGTGGTATTCGGCAGCCTGAGCCTGACAGGCGGTAATGTCGAGCTGAGCCGTATCGATTTGCTTCATCGTTGTCTCCTTGGTCACGGTGTACCCGCTTATGGTACCCGTGCCGGTGCATGTAATCATCGAGAGCCTCATGTATGGCTCATTTTTATCTATCGAATAAATGCCAAGATCTGCGATAAATACCCTCGATTGATTTGTTCCATAACCTACCTTGGGGATGGGTTGAGAGGGCTGCGGGGTAGCGGTATCGTGAACCGAATAAAACTAAAACCCAGGCAAGGGAGCTAGATATGAGCGAGCAGACCATCGGTACTACATGTGTTCAGGGCGGCTATCACCCGGGAGATGCCGAGCCGCGCCAGGTGCCCATCTACCAGTCCACCACGTGGAAGTACGACACGTCCGAGCACATGGGCAAGCTGTTTGACCTAGAGGAGTCGGGCTACTTCTACAGCCGTCTGCAGAACCCCACGTGCGACCTGGTTGCCGCCAAGATCTGCGAGATGGAGGGCGGCACCGCTGCGATGCTCACGAGCTCGGGCATGGCTGCGAACTTCCTCGCGATCTTTAACGTGGCCGGTGCCGGCGATCACGTGGTCGCGAGCTCTGCCATCTACGGCGGTACCTATAATCTGCTCGCCCATACCATGGAGCGCATGGGTCTGACCTGCACGTTCGTTGCCCCCGATTGCACCGACGAAGAGCTCGAGGCAGCCTTTGAGCCCAATACCAAGCTCGTCTTTGGCGAGACGATCGCCAACCCCGCCCTTGCCGTGCTCGATATTGAGCGCTTTGCCAAGGCCGCGCATGACCATGGCGTGCCGCTGATGGTCGACAATACCTTCCCGACGCCCGTGATGTGTCGCCCCTTTGAGTGGGGCGCCGACATCGTTACGCACTCCACCACCAAGTACATGGATGGACATGCTGCCTACCTGGGCGGCGTGATCGTCGACCACGGTCAGTTTGACTGGATGGCGCATGCGGACAAGTTCCCGGGTCTCACCACGCCTGACGAGAGCTACCACGGCGTGACGTATGCCGAGAAATTCGGTCGCGAGGGCGCCTTCATTACCAAGGCCACCGCTCAGCTCATGCGCGATCTTGGCCCTATGCAGAACCCGCAGGCGGCGTTCTTCCTGAATAGCTCGCTCGAGAGCCTCCATGTGCGCATGCCACGTCATTGCGAGAACGGCCTGGCCGTTGCCAAGTTCCTGCAGAGCCATCCCAAGGTGCGCTTCGTGAGCTATCCGGGCCTGGAGGGCGACAAGTACTATGACCTGGCTCAGAAGTACATGCCTAACGGTACCTGCGGTGTCGTGAGCTTTGGCTTTAACGGTGGTCGCGCGGCGGCCGAGACCTTTATGAAGAGCCTTAAGCTCGCCCAGATCGCCACGCACGTTGCCGACGCCCGCACTTGCTGCCTGCATCCTGCTAACGCTACGCATCGCCAGATGAACGATGAGGAGCTCATCGCCTGTGGCATCTCCGCCGACATGGTGCGCCTGTCGTGCGGCCTCGAGGACACGGCCGATCTGATTGCCGACCTTGAGCAGGCGCTTGAGCAGTGCTAGGCTAGCTTCCCGTATGAAGCGACGGTGCCCCTTGGGGTTCCGGTGACATATAGTTCCGATTCCGTAGGCGGGACCCCAATCGCGACTGTTTGCAGGCGATTGGGGCCCCGTTTTTGCGTTGCGCCACTCGAAAGGATGGATATGGAGAAAACTGCAGAGCAGCTGCGCCGCGAGTATATTGCCCTAGAGGGCGACACCCATGGCAAGAACAAGTGGGCGATTCTGTTTACCGTGCTCATCATGACGTTTATGGTGTGTCTGGATTCGACCGTCGTGACCGTGGCGCTGCCCGTGATGCAAAAGGAGCTGGGCGTGGGCCTCGATCGCATTCAGCTGGTAAGCTCGGTGTACCTGCTTGCGACTTGCGTGGCTATGTTGCCGTTTGGCCGTCTGGGCGACTTGCGCGGCAAGGTGAATGTGTTCCAGCTGGGCGTCATCGTCTTTTCGGTCGGTTCGCTGCTGTGCGGCCTTTCGGCCTCGCTCGAGGTTCTTATCCTGGCACGCATTGTTCAGGGCGTCGGTTGCGCGGCGGCCATGGCTAACAACATGGGTATCATCACCGTGTCGTTTCCGGCACGCGAACGAGGCCGTGCCATGGGTATTCTCGCGACCTTCGTGGCCCTCGGCATGATGTGTGGCCCCGTGCTCGGCGGTATGCTGGTGGCAAGCTTTCCCTGGGAGAGCATCTTCCTTATCAACCTGCCCATTGGCGTCATCTCGTTTATCGTGGGACTCTACACGCTGCCGCATGTTAGGCCAGAGGCCGGCGAACGCCCCATGCCCCTTGCCGAGGCCGCTCGTCGCTGCTTTGCAAATTCGGCCTTCACCATCAACCTTGCCTGCATGCTCATCGTGTTCGTTGGCATTGGCGCATCCGAGTTTATTCTGCCGTTCTATTTTCAGGATGCGCATGGGTTTGGGTCTGACGTTTCGGGCCTGCTGTTTTTGGCGCTGCCAATGGTGAATGCCTTTATCGGCCCGCTTTCGGGAACGGTTTCGGACCGTGTCGGCTGCGAGGGCCCCACGGCGGTCGGCCTGGGCGTATATGTGTGCGGTCTCTTTGCGGTAAGCACGCTCGACGAGCACTCTTCCATTCCTGTGATCGTCTGCTGTGTCGCGTTTATGTCGTGCGGCACGTCGATTTTCCAGAGCCCCAATAACTCGTTGTATATGGGCTCGGCTCCGCGCGAGGCGCTCGGTTTTGCGGGCAGCTTGGGCAGTTTGGCGCGCTATGCCGGCATGGCACTCGGCATTACGGTGGCGTCGCATATCCTGTATGGGCAGATGAGCGCGGCGATGGGCGAGGTCGTGACCAGTTTCGTTGCAGGCCGTCCGGATGTGTTCTTGTTTGGTTTCCGTTCGGTGTTCTATGTGTTGATGGCTGTGGCCGCTGTAGGCTTTGCGCTCGCCATGGTGCGTTTGGTGAGGGTGCGCGCCCGCCATTAGCCTGTGGAGGCAGGCTTGCCACGAATCGGGCCCATCTACTGGTCTTGCGGCTTTATGATGCGTAGGGGCTTCTGGGGCGGGCGGGGGTCGGTCCGTGGTAGACTATCGAACAACGTTTATTAATCGCGCGGTATCGTTGCCGCGAGAAGGGGTTGCGCCATGCAGGAGCTTGAGGATCGTATTCGCCATGACGGCATCGTAAAGGCCGGTAACGTCCTTAAGGTTGATGCCTTCCTCAACCACCAGTGCGACGTTGAGCTGTTCGACCACATGGGCGCCGAATGGGCCCGTCTGTTCGAGGGTGTCGAGATCAACAAGATCCTGACGATCGAGGCTTCGGGCATTGGCATGGCTTGCATTGCGGCCCAGCATTTTGGCGGCGTGCCGGTGGTCTTTGCCAAGAAGGCACAGTCCATCAACCTCGACGGCGAGCAGTATGCCACGACCATCTACTCCTTTACCAAGCAGAAGGAGTACCCGGTCATCGTTGGTAAGCGCTTCCTGTCCGAGGGCGACAAGGTCCTGATTATCGACGACTTCCTGGCCAACGGCTGCGCGCTCGAGGGTCTTATCAAGATCTGTGAGGCTGCGGGTGCCGAGGTATCTGGTATTGGCATTGCGGTGGAGAAGGGCTTCCAAGGCGGTGGCGATAAGCTCCGCAAGCGCGGCTTCCGCGTTGAGAGCCTGGCCCGTATCGCCGATATGGACTGCGAGAACGGCGAGATCACCTTCGCCTAGGCTCGCAACACAAGCGATTGGTAAGCGATGTGACAAAGGGACTGTCCCTTTGTCACATTTTTTGTATGAGGGGAGGTGTTGATATGGATGAGAACAAGATGGGATGGCGCGAGTATGCGCGCTATGCCGAGATGTCGGTCGAGGAGTTGGCGCGCGATTGCGAGGTGCAGGTGTTTCGCGCGACGGGTCCGGGCGGACAAGGCGTCAACACGACGGACTCGGCGGTGCGTATGAAACATATCCCTTCGGGAATTACCGTGACGGCGCGCGAGAGCCGCAGTCAGTTCCAAAACCGTAGTAGCTGCCTGCGTAAGCTGCGCGCTGAGCTTGAGCGTCGCGGGCGTCCACCGCGCCGACGCGTAAAGACCAAGGTGCCTCAACGCTCTCGCCAGCGCAGGCTCAACGACAAGCACCTCAACGCGATTAAAAAGGCCAACCGTCGCAAACCGGGCAGCGACGAATAGCCACCCCTAAGTTGCGGGGAAATAGGGACTGTTTATGCAGCTAAAGCCGCAAGGCAGTCCCTATTTCACCGCAACTTAGGTGAGGTTAGCGGGTGGGGTGCCAGACGTGGAGGGCTCCGCTGAGGATGTCGACCTCGATGCGCGAGGCGACGATGGGCTCACCGTCGGCCTGGATGGGGTAGTCGGGCTCCTCAAAGGTAAGCTCGGCATGGCGACAGCGTCGCATGCGAACCGGTGGCAGCTTGGTGTGGTGGCCATCTTTGGCCGAAAGGAACATGGGAAGCGCGACCGCGCGCGGAACGGGGCCGCAGGCGTAGCAGATGTCGAATATACCGTCACAGGGGTCGGCGTCTGGACAGATGCGATAGCCCGAGCCATAGGTGGGGCCCAGCTGAATTGCCATGATGATCGCCCTCATGCGCTCGGCGGGCGCGCCGTCAAAGCTGGCTGTCATGGGGTAGTTGCGATAGCGTAGGCCAAACTGCTCAAGTCCCGAGAGAGTGTAGAGCGGAGTGCCGGCGAGACCCGTCTTTTTGCGCAGCTCGGTGGTGCCCAGGCCGATGGCGGCATCGATGCCGATCGAAAGCGTCTGGTCGAAGTACTCAACGGTAGCCTCGCCGCTGCCGCTCGCAGGGCTCCAAGAGCGAATGCGCCCGATGTCCTGACGCTGCAGCTCGCAGGTGAGCAGCGCGCCAAAATCCTTACCGGAGAAATCGTCGATGCCGAGCGTCTGGGCAAAATCGTTGCCGGAGCCCACGGGTAGGATGGCGAGAGCGGGGCGGACCGCCTCATCCTGCGTCATAAGCCCGTTGACGACCTCGTGAATCACGCCGTCGCCGCCAAGGGCGATAACGGTGCGATGGCCCTGAGCCTGTGCGGCCAGCTCCTTGGCGTGTCCCATACGCTCGGTCAACACCAGGTCAAACTGGGATGCGCGTGCAGTCATGTCCAAAAAGCGTTGCAGGCGCTCGGCAACTTCGCGCGCCGCACCCGACTGGGCGGCTGGGTTGGCGATGATGAGCGTGAGGCCAAAATCAGTTGCGTGCATGGGGCGACTCCCGGCGTATGACGTGACGGTGCGGTCGCTCTCAGGTCGAATTGCCCCCGATTGTGGCTGCACGGCGAATACTAACGTCTACTCTATCAGGTCGTTGTGGCGCTCGATAGCATCCGCTACCGTACCGCCCTCATCTACAATAAGCGAACGGCGCTTGGGCGAGATAATGCGCTGGGCGGGGTACACGCCGCGGTGTCCGGCGGTTAGGTAGCTGATAAAGGCCACGATGACAAAGAACCCGGCAGCCGTGCCGTGGAACAGGTCGATGGCCATCATACAGGTGGTGATAGGC
>CALLST010000083.1:0-3306 GCA_938011875.1 uncultured Collinsella sp.
GGGTTTGCAGCGTCAACCGGTTACGCGGTTTGGTAAAACCGCGTAACTACAAAGCATCAGCACAGCGCTTGCAGATATGCGCATGGCCGTTGTACTCGCCGACGGTGGTGCGGTAGTTCCAGCAACGGTCGCAGCACTCGCCCTCGGCAGCCTCAATAGCAACGGAAAGCTCCTCGCCTTGGGTCAGCTCAACATCGGAGACGATGTAGAACTCGGCCAGGTCGACGGCTTTGTCGCCGGTCAACAGCGCATACATCTCGGCGGGAACGACCGCCTTGACGCGAACCTGCTGGCTCTTGGTGAAGGTGCCGGCAGAGCGGGCATCCTCAAGGGACTTGGTCACGGCGCTACGGAGTTCGAGCGAAGCCTCGAGCACACCCTCAAACTCATTGGCCTCGTCGACCGTGATGGGCGACTTGTACCAATCGAGCAGCGCGGCGTACTTCTGGTGATCGACGCAGCCGGCGGGCGCATAGGCCATGGCCTCGTCGACCGTGTAGGACAGGATCGGCTGAAGGTCGCGCATGAGCATCGAGAAGAGCTCGGCGAGCACGGTCTGGGCGCTGCGGCGCTCGAGCGAGCCGGGCTTCTCGCAGTACAGACGGTCCTTCAGGGCGTCGAGGTACACGTTGGAGAGCTCGGTAACCACGAAGTCGTAGAGCGTGCGGTAGGCACGCGGGAACTCGTAGCTGGCGTAGGCATCGTCGACCTCGGCCTGAACCTGGGTCAGGCGGGCAACCATGAGCTTGTCGAGCGGCAGCAGGTCGGCAAAGGCGACGCCGTCGGTCTCGGGCTCAAACTGACCCTCGAGCTCGGAGAGCAGGAAGCGCAGCGTGTTGCGGAAACGACGGTAGGCATCGGACGTACGAGCAAGGATCTCGTGGTCGATGGACACGTCGGAGCTGGTGTCGACAGAGGCAACCCACAGGCGGATGATGTCGGCGCCCATCTCGTCGCAGACCTTGTTGGGGTCGATGACGTTGCCGAGCGACTTGGACATCTTGCGGCCCTGGCCGTCAAGCGTGAAGCCCTGCGAGACGACTGCCTTGTACGGAGCGTGACCGTTGGCACCCACCGAGGTAAGCAGCGAGCTCTGGAACCAACCGCGGTGCTGGTCGGAGCCCTCGAGGTACACATCCGCCGGGTACTCCAGCTCGGGACGGTACTCGCAGACGGCCTTCCAGGAGACGCCGGAGTCCCACCACACGTCAAGAATGTCCTTATCGGCCTTGAGGTGATGGCCACCGCACTTGGGGCAGACGCAGGCCTCGCCTAGGTAGCTCTCGGGAGCGTCGGTGAACCAGGCGTCGGAGCCCTTCTCGTGGAAGAGCTTGATGACGGCGTCGAGCGTGGCGTCGTTCATGACCTTCTCGCCGCAGTCGGCGCAAGTGTAGCTGGGGATGGGCACGCCCCAGTTGCGCTGACGGCTGATGCACCAGTCGGGACGCTGCTCGACCATGGCGCCAATGCGGTTGGCGGCGTGAGCCGGATACCACTTGACGTTCTCGCGGACCTCCTTGCCAGCCTGCTCGCGCAGACCGGTCTTGTCCATCGAGACAAACCACTGGTCGGTAGCACGGAAGAGCACCGGATGCTTGCAGCGCCAGCAGTGCGGATAGCTGTGCGTGATCTTCTTCTCGAGGACCAGGGTGCCGCGCTCGCGCAGGAACTCGATGATGTGCGGGTTGGCCTCGTCGGTATCCATACCGCTGAAGGGGCCACCGGTGCCAAACTCCTCGCCGGTATAGAACTTGCCGTCGTCATCGACCGGCATGCAGATGTCGGTGATGCCCTCCTTGAGGCAGGCAAAGTAGTCGTCGACGCCGTGGCCGGGCGAGTTGTGGACGATACCGGTACCGTCATCGACACCGACGTAATCGGCCAGCAGTGCCACGCCCTCGACACCGTCAAAGATCGGCTGCTTGTAGTGAATGTGGTGGAAGGTCTCGGCGGGAACCACATAGGGCTTGCCGTCGACCATAACCGGGGTGTACTCCCAGCCAAACTCCTCGCAGCACTTGGGAGCCAGGTCCTCGAGCATGACCTCGGCGCGGCCGTCGTGCTCAACGGCGACGTAGGCGGCACCGGGCTTGAGGGAAACTGCCTGGTCGGAGGGGATGGTCCACGGGGTGGTCGTCCAGATGATGAAGTCAACCGGGCCGTCGAAGTTCTCGAGGCCGGCGGGCTTGGAGGTCATCTCAAAGCGCACGAAGATGGACGGACTCGTCTCGTCGGAGTACTCAATCTCGGCCTCAGCGAGTGCGGTGTGGCAGTGCTTGCACCAATGGACGGGCTTGTGACCGCGATAGATCATACCCTTATCGAACATGGCCTTGAAGACCTCGATGTCGGCAGCGTCATGCTGGTGATAGAGCGTCAGGTAGGGATTGTCCCAGTCGCCAAGCACGCCCAGGCGACGGAAGCCGGCCTTCTGCAGCTCGATGTTCTCGACAGCGAACTTGTTGCACAGCTCGCGAATCTTGGCAGTGGAAGTCTGGTTGAACTTCTCGGTGCCGAGCTTCTCCTCGACCTTGTGCTCAATCGGCTGACCGTGGCAGTCCCAACCGGGGACATAGGGAACCTCATAGCCCTGCATCATCCAGTAACGGTTGATCATGTCCTTGGAGATCTTGTTCATGGCGTGGCCGATGTGGATCGGGCCGTTGGCGTACGGAGGGCCGTCGTGCAGCACGAACTTCTTGTGACCCTCGTTCTTCTTCAGAACCTGCTCGTAGACCTTGTTGTCCTGCCAGTCCTTGAGTCGCTTGGGCTCGGACTTGGAAAGACCGGCACGCATGGGAAAACCGGTCTTGGGCAGATTCATCGTCTGCTTGTACTCGTTTGCCACGGTACCCCTTTCATGTCGTGGGCGCGCACGCCCTCTGGGCACCAAAAAAGCGCCCGTCCCTACAAGCTGGGACGAAGCGCCACAAAACGGGCCTTGTGCCCGCAAAAGCTCTTCGCTTAACCACCCAGCTTAGATGCCCTCGCCCGCGTATTCGCGCGCTCGCATCCGTTACTCGGCTGGCCTGTATCGACGGCCATCTCGGCGATGTCTACTAAGACGAACCTATGCGGCACGTCCGTTGGGACCGCAGCTCCGGGGTGATTTTCATCGGTCGCATGCACGGGTTCTCAGCGCTCCCCGCTCTCTGTGGCATGCGGACGGCCGACTACTCGTCCCCATCAACGCTTATGCGGAGTATGCTAGCACGTTCCGCGCCAGCGAAAAACCCTCAACATCGGTTTCATACTTTAGTAATTTCTCACGGTCGCAAGCACTCACTTGGAGCAAAATGCCTGTAA
>CALLST010000084.1:0-1741 GCA_938011875.1 uncultured Collinsella sp.
CGTGACCGGCATGGAGAAAAAGCTTGTGAGCGTAAGCGACGCCAGCAGCGTATAGGTCACCATGCAAACCAGCAGGTCCTGGCTGGCACGGTCCACACCCCACATGCCGCACAGCACCAGAATGCCCACCTGCAGCAACACGCCCAGGAGCATAGGTCCCGTGCACACGATGCCGGCGTAGCCATAGGCGCGCATCGTGGCAAACAGGCCTTTGCGCTTAAACAGGCGTTTGAGTTCAAAACCGATTCCAGCCATGGGCTACACCTCCTCCTTGGGCAAACCGAACGCACGCGCCGTCTCGTCGTAGAGCGCACGGTAGTTGGCGAGCATCTGCTCGTGCAGGTAAAACGTGGCCACACGGCGCTGGCCGCGCTCCCCCATCTCCAGACGACGAGCACGACTCGCGCACATGCGCTCCATGGCATCCGCCAAACCCTTGCGATACATGGGCGGGCATACAAACCCGGCAACGCCAAAGTCGTCGCCCGGTGCGCCCTCCAGCAGCTCGCGGCAGCAGCCGACCTCGGTCGTCACGCAGGGGCGACGTGCGGCGAGCGACTCCAGCACGCTCAGCGGCTGGCCCTCGGAGATGCTCGTCAGGATCGTTGAGTCGAGCTTTTGCATGTACTCGACCACGTCCACGCGGCCGGTAAAGATCAGGTCGCGCACGCCCAAGGTGTCGACAAGCGCATGGCACTCGGCCGCATATTCCTCGTCGTCCACGCCGCCCATGATGTGCAGGCGCACGTGCGGCAGGCGCTCATGCAGCTCAAAGAAAGCGTAAATCATGGTCTTGACGTCCTTGATGGGCGCCAAACGCACCACCGCGCCAATGTCCACCCAGCCGTCATCGGGCTTTAAGGGAATACCCTTAAAGCGGTCGAACTGGATGCCATTGGGAATAACCAGGCATTTATCCGCATCGCAGTCCATGTCGATTTGTGTCTTGCGAGCGTTATGGAACAGACTCGTCACGCGGAAGGCGCGGCGGTAAATTTCCTCGGACAGCAGATAGAAAAAGCGAATCCAACGGTCCTTAAACGACGGCACCACCCAGTCGGCGCGAATAATCTCTTCCTCGCGCTCGCGGGTGTAGATGCCGTGCTCGGTCAACAGCGCCGGCGCGTTATTCATGCTGGAACCAAGACTTGCCAGCAGGCCGCCATAGCCGGTCGAAATCGCGTGGTATACATCAGCCACCGGCACCTCGCTGCCCAGCAGATACAGAACGGGAAGCAGCATAGAGCGCATGGTGTGGAACGCGTCGGCAAAGGGCGTGTAGGGGTACTCGGCCAAGCACACGTCGCGAAAGATATCCATAAACGTGCGGCTCTGCAAAAACGAGAGCGGATGCACGCGACGGCGCTGGAAGATATCGAACAGCACGTCCCAATCCGGATTAGAGAGCGACACCAGGCGGCGCAGCGCCTCACGCTCGCGGTCATTAAAGCTGGCTTCGTGCTGCTCGCCCGAAAGGCGCAGGGCGTCATCCAAAAACACCTCGTGCACCTCGACCACGTTACCGGGCAGCTCGTAGACAAACTTGCCGCGGTCGGCGGCATGCGCACCAATCACCCACAGCACAAACTC
Organism: uncultured Collinsella sp.; assembly: GCA_938011875.1. Taxonomy (GTDB): domain Bacteria; phylum Actinomycetota; class Coriobacteriia; order Coriobacteriales; family Coriobacteriaceae; genus Collinsella. The sequence continues at coordinate 1,591 of CALLST010000084.1, forward strand.
GTGCTCCTGCATGGCCTGAATATAGGCGTGCATCCAGGTGGAAACACCGCCATGCACATAAGGGTAGGAGCCTTCCAGAATCAGACAGATCCGCATTCAGCTCATGCTCCTTTCCGCTCAATGTGCACCGTTCCGGCGGTGGCCTTCAGCA
>CALLST010000085.1:0-5919 GCA_938011875.1 uncultured Collinsella sp.
CACAACCGGGTGGAGGCGTGCGTAGTACAGCACCGAGGAGCCGATAAACAGACCGGCGATCACAATTGCCATCGACATGCGGTCGATAATTCCGCCCAGCTGTCGCAGCGCCTTATCGCTGCTCATGATCTGCGTGTTTACCTTAAGCTGGCCGCGCGTGAGCATGCGCGACGCCAAGCCCAGATACTCGGCCGCCTCGAGCGAGCCTTTTGCCGCGCGATAGCTGCTCGCGGCAAGATCGCGCCCCATTTCGCGGACGCGCGCATAGGCGCTCTTCTCGTTTTTGATGTGCGTCTGGATGATCTGGATCATGTTGACGTTGGGCATGTACTCGGTCAGCAGGCCCTCGAGCGTCACCATGCCGCGGGCGAACATCGTCACCACGCTCGGCAGCTCAACGTCATTCTTACGCGCGAGGTTTAACAGCGAGGTCAAAAACTCGCCGATATCCAGATCTTTCAGGTCAAGGCCCGCAAAGTCAGCCACGATAAAGTCAAGATCGGACAAAAAGGCCGAATGGTCGAGCTCGGCCGAATCGCCGCGCGTCACGGCAAAGCGCATGAGCGAATCCTTGAGCTTGGGCACGTCGCCCTCGGCCACGGCGAAAATCATGTCCTTGACGATACCGCGGTCGTGACTCGACATGCGCCCGACCATGCCCAGGTCGATAAAGTAGACGATGCCGTCCTTGAGGATGATGTTTCCCGCATGCGGGTCGGCATGAAAAAAGCCGTCGTCGAGCACCTGCGTCGAGTAGTCCTCGACGATCGCGGCGCCAATCTTTTCCAAGTCATAACCCTCGGCTGCCAGTCGTTTGGGATCGGCAATCGAGATGCCGTCAATGTAGTCCATGACCACAACATGCTCGGTGCAAAGGTCCAGGTAGGATTTGGGACACGACACGCCGTGCACGCTTTTGTGGAAGTCATAGAAATCGTTGAGGTTTTTGGCCTCGGCCAAAAAGTTGGTCTCCTCGCGAAACGAGGTCCACAGCTCTTCGACCACACCGTGCAGGTCAACAAACTGATCGGTGTTGACGAACTTTGAGACGATGCGCACCACCGAGCGAATGATGTCGATGTCCTGCGCCATAACCTGCTGCGCGCCGGGGCGCTGTACCTTAACGGCCACGTCCTCGCCCGTCACCAGGCGGGCACGGTGTACCTGCGCGAGCGATGCACTACCGAGCGGGTTGGGGTCGATCGCGTCGAACATCTGCCCCAGGCGCTGGCCGTATTCCTCTTCCAGACAGCGGAGCACTACCTCATACGGCACCGGCTCTACGTCGGAGCGCAGGCGACGCAGCTCGTCGCAAAACCGCTGCGGCAAAATCTCGGAGCGGTTGGCCAGGATCTGCCCCATCTTGACGAACATGGGGCCGAGCTCTTCGAGCAGGCGGCGCAGGCGAACCGGCGTGAGGTTATCCCACACACGATACTTTTTGACCAGGCGAACGATCTGACCGATGCGTTCGCGGCGACCTGCCGGTGTGAGCTGGTATTCCTCGTCCGGCGCCATCGCGTCGGGCTCCTCGGGGACCATATCGACAGCGCGCGGCTTCTTGCGAGCGCCCGAGACGGCGGTGTCGACCTCATCGACAACCGCCGCCTCGTCACCCAAGGGATCTAGATTGTTGTAATCGGTGGTGGAATCTGCCATCTGCGCTGCTACTCGGCCTCTTCGGTATCCTTCGCATCGTCGGGCTCAACGGACTCGACGGGCACCGAGGTCACGTTGTCCTCGACCGAATCGACGATGTCGCGCACATGGGCCAGGAAGGCCGTGCGCTCGGGGGCGGTCATAACGCGGACGCGGGCCAGGATGAGCTCGTCGAGCACACGCTGTGCCGCGGTCTCGCCCTGCATGCCCAGGCGCTCGGTGAGGTCGGAGATGGTGCCACCGGCCTGCTCGAACATGTCGGACACGCTGCGGGCGATATCGGGGGCGCCGGCGTCCTTGCGCACCTGCTCGCCCTTGGTGTTAAGGTCGTCGAGGACCTTCTTGCCGCCCTCGACGGCAACGGCGGCGGCACCGAAGCCCACGTTGATGGCACCGTTAACAAGCTGATCGAGTTTCATAACCATGGTTGACTCCAATCATGAACAATTGCATTGGCCTTCTTGTACCCAAGATTGGGCGAACGACACAAAATCGTTTTACCGCCAAGATAGGAATCGAGCGGGGCAAAGCCTTTGACGGCGTTTGCCCCGCTCGCTCGTTGCAATGTGGCTTTTACCTTACGTTGTCGTTCATCGCGAAGGAGTTCTTCATGGCACAGCTCGTGGTGTAGAGCACCTTGCCCAACAGGGCATCGGTCTCCACGCGCACAAGCTCGGCAAAGGCCTCGTTGGCGCGGGCGAGCTCGGCGGGCACCTCGGCCTCGGGCAGCGCGGCTGCGGCAGCGTCAACGTCGTGAATCTGCTTGTGGCCCATGCCGCCGACCTTCTCCTGATAATCCTCGACCGCGCGGCCACACTCATGGAAGCGAACATCAGCCAAGGCACCGATCAGGCGATTTGCCCAATAGAAATTCTCGGACGTCACGCGAGCCTGCGTGTCGGCATAGTACTCGGGCATGGTCTCGACGTTGGCGTACAGCGGCACGAGCGCGTTAAACGAGTTGGAGCCAAACGCCATCCACTGCACGGCGCGATACGCAGGCTGCGCATAGGGACGCAGCTGCAGCACGGCGAGCTGGCTGTTGCGGTTGATGCCGATGGGACGATAGGCGCCGCGCGTGGCGGGCGTGCCCTTGCTGCCGTAGCAGTCGTACTCCGTGCCCTGGTAGTGGCTCGAAAGCACGTACTTGATGTCCTCGATGGTCACCTTGCGCTCGGGCACGCGGCTCCAGGGGATGTCATCGCTCTCGGGCGTGTAGTCGGCGTCGGGACCGTCCCACACATCGCTGGGGTTGAGGCAGCGCTGCATGTACCAGGCGCGCGGCGTGTTGTAGACGTGGTCGCTGTCGCTGTGCGAGCCAAAGGCCTCGCGCGGGTTAAAGACCGTCGCCGGACCGTCGCCCCCGACGCCCAGCGTCAGGTCCAGATGCCACTCGGCCATCCAGGAGCGCAGGTCGGCAGAGCACATGTGGTCGACCTGAGCGCCCTCGGCGTCGTCCAGGTCAAAGCTGTCGATACCCAGCTGGTTGGGCATGGTTACATAGGCGTCGTCGGGCACGCGCTTGGCAATCCAGTGGTGGCCGCCGATGGTCTCGAGCCACCAGATCTCGTCAACATCACTAAAGGCGATGCCGTTGTTCTCGTAGGTGCCGTAGCGCTCGAGCAGGTCGCCCAGGATGCGCACGCCGTCGCGGGCGGACTTGGCGTACGGCAGCACCAGGGTCACCATGTCCTCCTCGCCCAGACCGCCGGGCTGCGCCGGCACATAGCCGTCCTCGCCCTCGTTGCCCCTGGCGGGCACGTAGTCCACGAGCGGATCGGCGCCGCGGACGCGCTCGTTGGTGGTAAGCGTCTCGGTTGCGGACATGCCAACATTGAGCTCGTTGAAGCCGGCCTCGGCCCAAATGCCATGACCCGGGACAACGTCGGGGACGCTCGTGTAACGCATGGGATTGTGGGGCAGCTCAACGGTCAGGTGGCTCAGGACACTCGTGTAGACACGCGGCTGCTCGTCGGGATGCACCACGCGCATGCGCTTGGGCTCAAACACCCCGTTGGACGAATCCTCGTTGCGGGCGACCAGCGTCGACCCGTCGTAGCTCGCGTTCTTACCAACCAAAATCGTTGTGCACGGCATGCGCATCCTCCTTGAGCGAAGAAATTAAATGGCAACAGTGTATCGCTTTGGCTCAAAAAGGGCGAAGCCACAGCTCCGGCAGGTAGCGCGCAGAGATGTGGTGTAAGAGGCGGGGCATGCCCCGCCTCTTCTCTTTCTTGAATATCGTTAGGAAGCCCAAAAGACGTAAAACATATGTGACTATCTTGGCAACAGTACTCATATTTGGCGCTTTTTGACCACGTGGTATATGGCTAACCCCTCAAACAGCCCAAAACGCCTATTTCGATGCACGCTCCGACGCCTCAATCACGTGTTTGGCAAGGATAGCCGTCGTTACAGCCCCCACGCCGCCCGGCACGGGTGTGATGGCGTTAACGACCGGCTCCGCAGCATCAAAATCCACGTCGCCGACCAGTTTTCCGGCAGCCTCATCCCAATTAATGCCCACATCGATGATCGTCTGGCCCTCGCGAACCGCATCCGCGCCAATCGTGCGCGCGCGTCCAACGGCCGCAACCACAATATCAGCCGCACGGCACTCGGCAGCCAAGCCACGCGTATGCGTATGGCACGTCGTCACTGTGGCATTGCGAGCCGTAAGCATGGCGGCGACGGGACGGCCAATCACCAGCGACCGACCGACAACTGCGACTTTGGCACCGTCCAGCTCAACGCCGTAATGGTCCAGCAACGCTAGCACTGCCTCGGCCGTGCAGGGAGCAAAGCCCTCGCCTCGCCCCGAGAGCGTGGTGAGCAGCGAGGCCGGCGTCATAGAGTCAACATCCTTGGCAGGATCGAGTGCCGCGGCAACTGCATCCTCGTCAAGCCCAGCGGGCAACGGACGAAACATCAGACAGCCATGAACAGCGGGGTCGGCATTGATGTCCTCGATGGCCGCCAACAGCTCGTCCTGCGAAACATCGGAGGGAAGCAATACGCGGCGAACCTCGATGCCAACCTTCTCGCAGCGCTTGAGGGCACCGCGCTCGTAGGACAGGTCGTCCTCGCGCTCGCCTACACGGACAATGGCCAGCGTCGGAACGATGCTCCGTTCGCGCAGGACGGCACAGCGAGCAGCAAGCTCCTCGGTCAAAGCGCGGGCAACGGGAGCCCCTTTGAGCAGCTCTGCCATGGCTATCCCCTCTTCCTGGCGGCGTCGGCGGCGCGGCGCGCCAGCGCATCGGCGCGCGGCAGCCACGTATCCAGCAGCTCATCGCATGCCGCCTCGAGCTCCTCGGCGCGGGCACGATCCTTCATAGACGTGGTGTTCGCAAAGAGCGTCAGGCTCGCGCCCTGCATGGCAGCGCGGCAGAACACGGCACCGCACGCCACGTCGGAGAGCAGCTGTCGGGAGCCCTTGTCCGCCATGTCCTCGAGCAGCGCCAGCGCGCGCCCGCAGGCATCCATGATCCGATATGGCGGCATGGCGGCCACGTGCAACGCATCCTGAATCGCGGCCGCACGCGTCGGATCCTCGCGCGAAATACCGTATGCCGCAGACACCTGGCCGTACGCACGAACATCCTCGGCAACCAAACCAACAAGTTCCTGCGCTAACTCATCCGCCTGGGCAAATGCGCGCGTCAGATCGTCTGCGCGATCGGCAAGCGCAGGGTTCGTCGCGCCATAGCGAGCAACCATCCCGCACAGCGAGGCGCCCAGTGCCCCCACAAACGCGCTGGCGCTGCCGCCGCCGGGAACAGGCTCGCGCGCGGCCAACGCTTCGGCAAAACCGCGACAGGTTTTATCCATCATCTCTTGGCTCATCGAAACACCTCTGCCTAGAGCGCCGGTCGCCACGGACCGCGCCGGAATAAAAAATGGGACAACGACGCCAGGAAGCGGTTGTCCCATTCATCGATCTTGTCCAAGTCAGTCTAGCCCATAAGACAAAGGCTGTCAGGAGCTCTGGCTATCGGCGTTTCCGATTGCCGGCTATAGGCACGGGCGCCTAGTCCACCTGAAACGTCGGCAGCAGCGTGTCGATAATCTTCGACCCCATGTCGCGGTTTGCAGTCGAGTACTCCAAATGCGCCGTGGCAATCGTCGAATCCGTGACGATCGTCTTTTCGTTTTTTTTTTTATGTTACGGGGTCCAGCGAGATCTTCACGCTCTTCGTGCTTGCCGCAGCCGTTGGCATCGCCTACGGCGCCTCCGCCATCTTCAACGTGAGCTTCGCC
>CALLST010000086.1:0-5908 GCA_938011875.1 uncultured Collinsella sp.
CGATAAAGATGCCCTTTTGCGGCTCCAGCACGCAGCGCAGCTCGCGCTCGGTCAGTCGCACGTAGGCATCGAGCCGCTCGTCCTCGAGCGAATCAATTCGCAGCACCTCAACGGCATCAGTCATAGCAGCCAGCCCACACCCTTCTTTACAGCACATCTATACCAAACGAGGCGACGCTAAGCGCCGCCCCATGCATTCAATCAACCCGATGATACCGTTCACGCCAGACGATTTACGCCTCAACGCGACGATACGTCACGAACTCATAATCGAGACCCTCGTCACCCTCGCCCGCGGCAATCGTAGCAACCCCGCCACGCCGCGCAATCTCCCACGCGGGATCGGCATCCAGATCAGGAAAGTACGTATCCACGTCATGCACGCAATGGTTATGCGTAACCTCGGCCTCCACGCAATACGGCAAAAACTGTCGATATACCTCGCCGCCGCCAATCACCCACGCAACGGGTTCATCGGCCACGGCGGCCAAGGCCTCGTCAACGCTATGAACCACGTCGACACCCTCGGGCGCAAAGCCTTGGTCGCGGGTGAGCACGATATTGCGGCGGTTCTTGAGCGGACGCCCGCCGGGAAAACTCAGCAGCGTCTTGCGTCCCATAATGACCGGGCAGCCTTTGGTGCACGCCACAAAATGACGCATGTCGGCACGGTTGGACACCACCATGTCGCCCTCGCACCCAATGCCCCAATCGTCACACACAGCAACGATGGCAGAAAGCTTACACGTCATGAGCACCACCTACACCGCAATGGGAATGTTCTTGACCTGCGGGCCGTGCTCATAGCCCTCGACAATCAGGTCATCGGTCGTAAACGCATAGAAGTCATGCACATCGGGGTTGAGCGTTACCTTAGGCGCAGCAAACTGCGGACGCTCGATAAGCTCGCGGACGATATCGACATGACGGTCGTAAATGTGGGCATCGGCAATCACATGCAGCAGCTCGCCGGGAATCATATCGACCGACTGCGCGACCATCATCAGCAAGATGGCGTACTGGCACACGTTCCAGTTATTCGCGGCCAAAATGTCCTGGCTGCGCTGGTTGAGAATCATGTTGAGCGTAGGCTTGTCGTCCTGCGGACGCTGCGTGACGTTATACGTCACGCTGTAGGCGCACGGATACAAGTGCATCTCGGAAAGGTCGCTAAACACGTACGTGTTGGTCATGATGCGGCGACTGTACGGCGTATGCTCAAGGTCGTACAACACACGGTCCATCTGGTCAAAGTCGCCCTCGGTATAATGGCTCTTCTGGCCAATCTGATACCCGTAGGCCTTGCCGATGGAGCCGGTCTCGTCGGCCCACTCGTCCCAAATATGGCTGTTGAGGTCATGCACGTTATTGGACTTCTTTTGATAGATCCATAGGATCTCATCCATGGCAGATTTGAGGGCTGTACGACGCAGCGTGAGCGCCGGAAACTCCTCGCGCAGGTCATAGCGCGCCGTAACGCCAAAGTTTTTAATGGTATAGGCAGGGGTGCCGTCCTCCCACACCGGGCGGACCTTTTGGCCCTCGGTGGTGGTGCCATGGTCCAAGATATCGCGGCACATGGTTACAAACTGTTGATCAGCCTTGCTCATTGACCCTCCTGTCAGTCGCCTATAAGCAATTTTTATTGTAGCCCAGGCGCACGCGGCCCCACAGCCCAAACATAAGCCCTCATTTTCTGACATATGCCAGAAATTCCTTGCACAAATCCGCACGTTCGCTATTCTATTGTTGACATATGTCAGATTTGGAGAGTGCATGGCAGGAAGACGCGAAAAATTGCGCCGCGTCGGGATCATCCCCGAATATCGTGGCTTTACCCCCGATGGCCTGGCAAGCGGCGATGCCATCGACATGACGGTCGACGAGCTCGAGGTCCTGCGCCTATGCGACCTGGAAGGCCTCAATCAGGAGAAAGTCGCCCAGCACATGGGCATTGCCCGCGCCACGGTGGCGGCAATCTGCAGCCGCGCGCATCGCAAGGTGGCAAACGCGCTGGTCAACGGACGGGCGATCGTCATCGAAGGCGGTAACATCGCATACTCCCCCATTACCACGACAACGGCCGCATGGCCAGCAAAGGAGATCGGCACCATGAGGGTGGCAACCACGTACGACAACGGCAACATCTTTATGCACTTTGGCCGCAGCGAGCAGTTCAAGATCTACGACATTCAGGACGGCAAGGTGCTCAACGAGCAGGTCGTGGGCACCGGCGGCACCGGCCACGGTGCCCTTGCGGGCCTGCTCGCCAACGGCGGCGTGGACACTCTCATCTGCGGCGGTATCGGCGGTGGCGCCATCAACGCGCTTGCCCAAGCCGGCATCACGGTATACGCAGGTGCCCAGGGCAGCTGCGACGCTTGCGTCGAGGCCCTTATCGCCGGCACGCTCGCACAGAACGGCGAGGCCACGTGCGGCTGCCACGGCCATGACCACGACCACGCCCACGAACATGGCGAGGCCTGCAGCTGTCACGGCCATCACGAGCACGAGGGCCACGAGGGCTGCGGCTGCCACTAACGGCACGGCACCGCGAGCTCAGGGCACGACGCTAAACGCAGCCCAACAATCAAAGCCAACAACAAAGGCCACCCGGTAGCTTCCGAGTGGCCTTTGCCATATCGAGCTGGAATTACAGCCCTATTTCTTATTACGCATCTGCGCTTCCATCTGGCGCAGCAGCTCCATATCGGACTTGGGACCGCCCGTACCAAGGCCGCCCATGCCGCCCAGACCCATAGCGTCCAGGCCAGGGATATTGGGCATGCGCATCTTCTTGCCCTTCTTGCCCTTTTTGCCCTTCTTGCCGCCGGCCTGAGCCTGATTGGCCATCGTGCGCATGCGGCCCATCATCTTGTTCATCTCGCCCCACTGCTTCATAAGGCTATTGACCTCGGTGGGGGTCACACCGGCGCCCTTGGCGATACGCGCGCGACGCTGACCGTTGATGATGGAGGGACGCAGGCGCTCCTCCTTGGTCATCGACATGATGATGGCCTCATTCTTGTCGAAGATGCCCTCGTCCAGGTTGCCGCCCATCTGGTTGAGCGCACGCTGTCCGCCGGGGAGCATGCCCAGGATACCCTTCATGCCGCCCATCTTCTTGACGGCCTTCATCTGGTCGAGCATATCGTTCATGGTAAAGCCCTCGCGCAGCATACGCTCGGCAGCCTCGAGCTGCTCTGCATCGGCTGCCTCCTGGGCCTTCTCGATAATGCCGACGACATCGCCCATGCCCAAGATTCGCTTGGCCATGCGATCGGGATAGAACGGCTCCAGCGAATCAGGCTTCTCGCCCATGCTCACGAACTTGATGGGCTTGCCGGTCACCTGGCGCACGGAAAGCGCGCCGCCGCCACGAGCGTCGCCATCGAGCTTGGAGATGATCACGCCGTCAAAGTCGGTGCGCTCGGCGAAGGTCGAGACGACGTTGACGATATCCTGGCCGGTCATGGCATCGACGACCATCAGCACCTGGTCGGGCTTGACGGCCTTCTTGATGTCGACGGCCTCCTGCATCATCTGCTCGTCGATCTGAAGACGACCGGCGGTATCGACAATGACCACGTCGCGCAGGTGGTCGACGGCCTCCTGGATGGCACCCTTGGCAATGTCGACCGGGTGCGCGCCGTCACCGCGGAAGACCGGCACGCCGATCTCGCCACCAAGCGTGGCCAGCTGGTCGGCAGCGGCGGGACGATAGACGTCGCACGCGGCGAGCAGCGGCGAACGGCCCTGCTTCTTGAGCAGGTAGGCCAGCTTTACGGCCGCCGTGGTCTTACCGGAGCCCTGCAGGCCCACGAGCATGATGACATTGGGGATGCGGTTGCTAAAGACGAGCTTGCTCTCGGTGGAGCCGAGCATCTCGGTGAGCTCATCGAGCACGATCTTGACGACGTTTTGCGCCGGCGACAGCGACTCCATGACCTCGGCGGTCATGCAGCGCTCCTTGGTCTTGGCAACGAACTCCTTGACGACCTTAAAGTTAACGTCGGCCTCGAGCAGCGCCATGCGAATGTCGCGCATAGCCGAAGTAATATCGGCCTCGGTCAGCTTACCCTTGCCGCGCAGGCGGTCAAATGTGTCGTTGAGGCGATCGCTCAGGGAATCAAACACTAGTCACTCCTTAATTGGACTCGCCCACCAGGGCGCGACAGAAATCTTTGGCGTTAAACTCCTGCAGGTCATCGACCTGCTCGCCCACGCCGATGCGAAGGATCGGGAGCTTGAGCTTCTCGGCCACGGCCATGGCGATACCGCCCTTAGCCGTGCCGTCGAGCTTGGTCATGATAATACCGTCCAGGCCCAGCGCCTCGTTAAACTCGAGCGCCTGGTTCAGACCGTTCTGACCAGTGGCGGCATCGATCACAAGCACGACCGAGACCGGCATGGGGCCGGCGGCCATATTGGCGGCGCGCTTACGGGTCACATTGACCACCTTGGCGAGCTCGCGCATGAGCTCAGGGCTCGTGTGTAGACGGCCGGCAGTGTCGATGAGCACCAGGTCGCTGCCGCGCTTATCGGCCTCGTCGAGCACGTCATAGCACACGCTCGCCGGATCGGAGCCGCGGTCACGCTTGATAACCGGTACGCCGGCACGCTGCCCCCACACATCGAGCTGCTCGATGGCGGCGGCGCGGAAGGTGTCGGCCGAACCGATCACCACGTTCTTGCCGCGGGCGGCCATGGCGCTCGCAATCTTGCCGACCGTGGTGGTCTTGCCGGCGCCGTTGATACCGACAAACAGCACGCAGCTCGGCGTATCGGAAAACGGGTCGCGCTCAACAGGCACAAAATGGCCCTCGAGCTGCTCGGCCAGGGCGCGACGAAGCTGCGGGGCGGTCTTGAGGTTCTTCTTGGCGGCGGCGTCACGCAGGTCATCGGAGACCTGAATAGCGACCTCGGCACCCATGTCACCCATAACGAGGGTGTCCTCAAGGTCCTCCCAAAAGTCCTCGTCGACCTCGCCGCCAAAGTAGAAGACCTCGTTGAGGGCCTCGCGGCTGCGCTCAAGTCCGCGCGAGAGTGCGTCAAAGAATCCCATTATGCATTCACGACCTTTCCGGTTTCGCGATCGAGTTTTTGCGAGACGACGCGACTGACGCCGTCGGCTTGCATCGAGACGCCGTAGAGGACGTCAGCGTCCTCCATAGTACGGCGCTGATGCGAGATAACCAAGAGCTGCGTATCGGAACGCAACACGTCGAGTGCGCCGATGAGCTTGGACAGGTTGGCGTCGTCGAGCGCGGCCTCGACCTCGTCCAGCACATAGAACGGCACCGTGCGCGTGCGATACACGGCAAAGAGCAGGGCGAGCGCCGTCAGGCTCTTCTCGCCGCCCGACATGAGCATCATCTTGGTGATGCGCTTGCCGCGCGGCTGCGCCACGACCTCACTGCCCGGCTCGGCCGGATGCTCGGGATCGGTCATCTCAAGGTGAGCCTGACCGCCCGGGAACAGCATGGCGAAGATCTCGCGGAAGTTCGCGTCGACCTTCTCAAACGTCACCAGAAACGCCTTGCGCATCTTGCGATCAATGGCCACCGTGATCTTGGTGAGCGCCTTGCGCGCGCTCTCCAGATCGGCCAGCTGCTCCTCGATGTAGTCGGCGCGGCGCTTGAGCTGCTCGTACTCCTCCATGGCAACCTGGTTCACGGGGCCCAGATTGTTGATCTGGCGCACAAGCTGGTTGAGCTCGCGCTCGGCGGCGTCGCGATCGGTGGGCGCCGGCAGCATGAGCGCTTCCTCGAGCACCGTCGTGCCATCGGCGGTAATGGCCTTGATGGCAGCCTCGACCTGCACCTCGAGCTTGCCACGCGCGACCTTGAACTCGTTTTGCGCGGCGGAGGCGGTATCGACTCGCTCCTTAGCGCGGGCAACCTCTGCC
>CALLST010000087.1:0-7451 GCA_938011875.1 uncultured Collinsella sp.
CCGTCTGGGCCTCCTTGCCAGCCATGCCGGCAGCGGCGGCCTCAAAGAACTCGGCAAACTCGGGATCGCCGGCAATCTGCTCGGCATCGGCCGCCTTAATGCCAAAGTCGGCCTCAAAACGGGCGCGCTTGGCATCGGGCAGCTCGGGGATCTCGCCTCGGCAACGGTCGATGAACTCGTCGTCCAGATCAAACGGCGCCAGATCGGGGTCGGGGAACAGACGATAGTCGTCGGCCGTCTCCTTGACGCGCATAACCACGGTGCGCTTGCGACTGGGCTCCCAGTGGCGGGTCTCCTGATAGATGATGCCGCCCTCCTCGAGCACCTCGGCCTGACGGCAGATCTCGTAGGCAAGGCCGTCGTGCAGGCTCTTGAACGAGTTGAGGTTCTTGAGCTCGGTCTTGGTGCCCAGCTTGGTCTCGCCGCGGCGACGCAGCGACACGTTGCCGTCGCAGCGCATGGAACCCTTCTCCATGGAGCAGTCCGAAATGCCCAGCGTCACAAAGATGCGACGGAGCTTCTCCATAAACAGGCGAGCCTCCTCGGGCGTGCGCAGATCAGGCTCAGTCACGAGCTCAATCAGCGGCGTGCCGCAGCGGTTGTAGTCGACGAGCGACTCGGCCGCGGCGGTAATGCGGCCCTCGGCGCCACCCACGTGAACCATCTTGGCGGCGTCCTCCTCCATGTGGATGCGCAGGATGCGGATGGGCACCGTGTAGGAACCGTCCTCGCGACGCTCGGGCATCTGCAAGTTGGACGCATCATAGCTGGCCAGGTGGCCGGCGCGCTGGTTGCCCTCGCGCATGGTCGACGTCATGGACGTGGACAGGCCCTCGGCGTTGGCCGAGGCGCTCGCCAGGCTCTGGGCCTCGGCCTCGCCAAACGCGCAGTCGGGGCGCTCGGCGGCACCGCGACCGGTCACGTCCAGATCCAGGTGACCGTACATGGCAAAGGCGACCGGACCCTGCGTGGTCTGGAAGTTCTTGGCCATATCGGGATAGAAGTAGTGCTTGCGGTAGAACATCGAGTGGCGCTGGATCTCGCAGTTGGTGGCAAGACCGGCCTTGACGATGCTCTCGATGGCGCGCTTGTTGGGCACCGGCAGGGCGCCGGGCAGGCCCAGGCACACCGGGCACACGTTGGCGTTGGGCTCGTCATCGTGGCTGAGCTTGCAGTTGCAGAACATCTTGGTATCGAGTGCGGTGAGCTCGGTATGGATCTCCAGGCCGATCACGGCCTCCCAATCCTGCAGGACCTCGGAAAGCTCCTTCATTACAGCTCGCCTCCCTTCCCGGCAAAATCGGGCGCGACGGAAAGCGCGGGCGCACCCGTGGCGGCATCGGCAAAGCCGCGCTCCAGGGCGCGGGCAAACGTGAGCAGCTGGCGGTCCTTAAATGCCGGACCAACCAGCTGGGCAGAAACGGGCAGCTTGGTGTCCTCGCCCAGGCCCAGCGGCACCGAGATGCCACCGTTGCCGCAAATGTTGAGTGAAATGGTGTACAGGTCCGAAAGGTACATCTGCGTGGGGTCGCTGATCTCGCCAAACTTAAAGGCCGTGCGCGGCGAGGCGGGCATGAGGATGGTGTCCACCTTGGCATACGCGGCGTCGTAGTCCTGCGTGATGAGCGTGCGGGCCTTTTGCGCAGCGTAGTAGTACTTGTCGTACACGCCCGAGCTCAGCAGGTAGGCGCCGAGCATCTGACGGCGCTTGGCCTCGGCACCAAAGCCGTGGGCGCGCGACAGCGAGCTCTGGTCGGACAGGTTGGCGCAGCCCTCCTCCTGATAGCCGTAGCGAATGCCGTCGAAGCGGGCCAGGTTGGAGAACGCCTCGGCCGGGCCGATGACGTAGTAGGCGGCGATGGCGGCGTCCAGGTGCGGCAGGTCGACCTCGACCAGCTCGGCGCCCTGGTTCTGCAGCTCCTGGGCGGCGCGCTGAACAGCGGCCTTGACCTCGGGCGTCAGGCCCTCGGCCTCCATAAACGCGGGGATGATGCCCACGCGCTTGCCCTCAATGCTGTCGTTGAGATGCTCGGTAAAGTCGACGGCGCAATCCTGGCTGGTGCAGTCGTACGGATCGTGGCCCGCGCCAGTAAGCGCGTTCATGGCCAGCGCGACATCCTCGACCGTGCGGCCAAAGGGCCCCACCTGGTCGAGCGACGAGCCAAAGGCAACCACGCCGTAACGGCTCACGGCGCCATACGTGGGCTTAAAGCCCACCACGCCGCACAGCGACGCCGGCTGGCGAATGGAGCCGCCGGTGTCCGAGCCCAGCGAGAGCGCGACCTCGCCCGCGGCGACGGCGGCAGCGGAGCCGCCCGAGGAGCCGCCGGGCACGCGCTCGGTATCCCAAGGGTTGTTGGTGCGGTGGAAGGCCGAGCTCTCGGTGGAGCTGCCAAAGGCAAACTCGTCCATGTTGGCCTTGCCCATAGGCAGGCAACCGGCATCGAGCATGCGCTGGACGCAGGTGGCGGTGTAGACGCTCTGGTAGTCCTCGAGCATACGGGAAGCGCAGGTGGTGCGCGTGCCCACGAGGTTCATGTTGTCCTTGATGGCCAGCGGCACGCCCGCGAGCGGGGGCAGCGATTTTCCAGCGGCACGGTCGGCATCCACACGCGCAGCGGCCTCGAGCGCAAGCTCGGGCGCCACCTGCAGGAATGCCTGAACCCCGCCCTCGCGCGCCTCGATGGCGGCAAGGGAGGCCTGGGCCACCTCGGTAGCGGTAAAGTCGCCGGCGGCAACGCCCGCGGCAATCTGGGCGGCGGTAAGGGAATCGAAGCTTAGCGCCATTACTCGCTCTCCCCCTCTCCCAAAATGGACGGCACGCGGAAGTAGCGGTCGCGCGCGCTGCCGGCGTTTTCGAGCGCAACGTCGAGCGGCAGGTCGCGCTCGGGCTCGCGCAGGTCATCGCCCATCACGTTGGACAGGCTTCCGATAGGATGGAACGTGGGCTCCACGTCGGGCAAGTCATATTGCAAGACGGGCTCGAGCATCTGGACGGCGTCGTTCATGTAGGACGTCATCTGGGTGAGCTCGTCATCGGTCAGTGCGATCTTTGCGTACTCGGCGATGCCGCGCACGTCTTTCTCGCTGAGTGCCATAGGCGCTCCCTTCCGCATAACAGATAAACCGCTCTAGTATACAAGGCAACGCCGGCTTGGAGCAGGCGCTTTACCCAAATGCAGCGAAAACGTAACGAGGACGGCGGTCTGGCAGGCGGCGGGCTGGCAGTTCTGCAGCGAAACCGCACCGTCCATAGCGAAAACCGTCCCGCCCGCAACGAAAACCGTCGCGCACACAGCGAAAACCATCCCGACCGCAACAAAAAGCATCACAACATTCGACACTTTTCGCCAAAATCGAGATTTTCATCGAATGTTGTGATGGTTTGGAAGTCCCGACCACCACAAAGGTGCCTGTCCCCTTTGTGGTGGTTCTGAACGATGTCTTATGCCGAGGCCTTGGCCTTGCGGCGCTTGCGGACCGCGTGGATCACGATGTCCAGCAGCAACAGCACAATGGCTACGACCACGATAAGCACGGCAAACTCGCGCTTGCCCCAGTGGCGGCCGGCCAGCGACTTTTGCTTGTCGACGTCCTTCTTGTTGTACTTGGTGCGCACGCAATGCACCAGCAGGCGATGGTCGTTCACGCCGTAGGGCGTGCAGGTGACGAGCGTCACTTTGTCGGCGCCGGGCTCGATGGTCAGCGACTCCATCTCCTCGGGCAGCACCACCTCGGAGTCCACCATCTTGTAGGCGAGCGTCTTGTTCATGGTGTGCAGCAGCACCAGGTCGCCGGGCTCCAGCGAGTGAATGTCGTCGAACATGCTCAGGTTGCGCATGCCCGAGTGCGCGGTGAGCACGCAATGCGTCGAGGTGCCGCCCACCGGCAGGCTCGTGCCCTCCAGGTGGCCGACGCCCGCCATAAGGACTTCTTCGCTCGTGCCGTGGTAGATGGGCATGCTCACGTCGATGGATGGGATCTCGACCCAGCTCATCATGGGGTCGCGGTCAAAGATAAGCTGCTGAGCGTAGGGCTCGATCTGGTCGGCGGGGAGCTCGGTGGCCTCGCCCGCCAGCTGCTCGTTGAAGGAGCGCGCCTGGAGCAGGATGCGCTCGCGCTCCTCGGCAGACAGCGCATCCACGGTGCTGGACACGGTGCTGATCTGGTTGAACACGCCCGAGGCCTCGAGCCGGTCCAAGATCCACGGCCAGGTCATAAGGCCCACGCCAATAAGGATGATGACGATGGTGATGAGCCGGTCGGCCCAGCGCGGCAGTCGCTTGCGGCGGCGCTTAGATTTTGGTTGAGGTTTGGGCTGGGGGCTTGAGCCGCCGTTGGCCGCGGCGTTATTGCTCTTCATATGTTTGGCGCCCTGCACCATCGCCGGTCACTCCTTTACAGCTCAGGTTGTCTAAACAAATAATAGCCGATTAGCGAGCTTCCACGCCGGACAACGCAGCTAGACTGCACCGTCCGGGCCACGTAACCCCACTCAACCAATCAAGCCATATGTTGCTTTCATCGTCTCGAGCAACTGCACCATCGTTGCGCCCGCAACCCCGATCTGTTTCAGATTGACGTCGCCCACCTCGCAATCTTTAACAAACGCAAGCATATCGTCCTTCAGTTCTCCGCGCAGGTCGACACCTTCCGACTCGCCAAGCAGCTGAGCAAGCCTCAGCGCATCGCGTTTATGCTTTTTTACCTTCCTCGAATCAACATTCTCCCCCGCTTCCCTTCTGGCTTTTAGGTCGAGATACGCCTTCGCTTTGAACGGGACAATGTATTCCGTACCCAGGACCGAAACGCCGCCTACGGTCCGAATTCCCTGAAGGAACAAGCTGTAGTAAGCATCGTCCAACAAAATTGACGAAAGACTGCTTATGTTTTCATCAACGTGAATTGGCGCCACATCAATCCCCTCACGACCCTTTAGAAAGTCGGGGCACTTCGCGATGAGTTCGATCATATGGGGGTAACCCGGCCTCTTGGGCTCTGTAAACCGATAAAAACATGAGCCTTTGCCTTCGCCCCAGCCGCAGCGGTAACCGCCATCACGCACCAAAGTCCATATAGCTTCTGCCGTCTGAGGCAACCGGTCATCGGCGACGATTACCACATCAAAATCGTGAGTCATCCTAAACGGAAGTCCCGCCTCCGCGAGCAAAATGTCGCATGCCGTGCCGCCGATAAGAGCATACGATCCTGCAGCTTCTTGCATATGCTGCTGAAATTCTTGGAGACCCTCTACAGCGCTTCTTGCCATGGATATTCCTTTCCAAACATGCGATCTACTTCTAGCTGAATTCGCTCATCGTCGATTGCCGCCAAAGATAGCGCAAGCGAAATGTCATCGACGCGGGAGGAGTCGGCAAACACGGGCGCATAGCGCCACACTTGGATCATCGCCGTTTCGTTATCCGGCAACTCCCCGTCTGCGACTTCGAGGTCGCTCAGTTGACGCCATGCACTTCTTAAGACGGCCTTTTGTTCCATACCCGGCGCAGTGATCATCGAACGCGCAGCGAGCGCCGTCTCCCCGGCGTCAGCAAGATAGTCGATCTGCGGCGTCTTCCTTGCAAAACAGACCTTCGAGACTGGCGAGGAGAGCTCTGCCATGTGTTCGCTGAGCAGAAGATCAACGGCAACAGGGAGCACGACGACACGTCGCTCGCAACGCTCGCGCCTCGCGAGCCCCCTGTCAACAAGCTCGGTTATGGCCTCACTCGCGCGGCTTGCCGAGATCCCAAGCGCACGACAAAGGTCATAGGGACGATATGGCTCCTGGGCTGCTCCCCAGATTGCGGCAGCCTGCGCGTTGGGTGACATCTTGGTCGCGTGACTGCGAAACCGGGCACCGCCCCTCTCCGTGCAAGCTGTACCCATAAATGGAAGAAAAGCCTGTCTACCGGGACAGACAAAGGGAATCCCTTGTGCGACCAATGCTTTGCGCTGACGTGCATCGGCATCAGGAAACGAAACGACAACAGGAGTCTCCGCGCGTAAGGCTAGCTGACTATAGACTCTCTTAGCCTCGGGAAGCCCGACGCCAGTAGGCAAACTTGCAAGCAAAAACGAAAAACCGTTTGCGTCAACAGTGAGGACCTCAATCGCCCGCAGATGCAGCGGCAAGCGTGCGGATCCAGGCCAAGTTTTGGTCTTGGCGGAGAGGCCTAGTGCTTCTTGTAAGTAGATTAGCGCTTCGTTCATTTCCATCGTTTTCGTTTGATTCCATTTTTAATTGGAATTATACATAATTTTCGGAATTAACGAGATTCCGTTCGCGCCTAAGCCCATATTTGAGTTTTCAAAATGTCCCGAATCGGCGGGGCGATTCGGGATACAATGTCAATAGAAAGCGACGCACCCCGCGTAAGTGTTCGAAAGCGCGGGCGGCCTAGTTTTCTGGTTTTGTTAAATGCCCGGGCCGCTAACCCCGGGCATTCTTATTTGCGCTTGTTGCGGCGCAAATGCCTTCTACCGTCCGCACCGCGCGTGCGCCTACGGACCTTAAACCGAACCTCATACGAGTCAAGAAACGCAATGACGAACGTGCCCGCATCGGACGATGGAGGCTCGCTGCGTTATCCCAAAAGAACGGGGCAGACTCCAGTGCGGAGTCTGCCCCGAAAAGAGAATGGCAAAGCAAGAACGTAGATAGACGAGAAAAGTGTCCGCAAGTCTCATGGCCATCACATCCCACCTGCCAAAGGGATGGGTGAGCGAGCGTTACTCCTGCTCGGACTCCTCAGCCTGCTTACGGCTGCGGATGAGGTGTGCCACGCCAATGCACAGCACCGCGCCACCAGCGATCCAAGTGAAGGTCACGCCGTTAAGGCCGGTCAGCGGAAGGCCAGAGCCCTTCTTGTTTATGACAATCAAAGCAGCAGTACCGTTGTCCGTGTTGGTCGTGTCAACCTCGACCAAATTGGAACCCGTGGTGCTCGTCTTGACCGTGAGCTTGTTTTCTTCCACACCCTCTGCTTTGTTGAGGCCAGTGGCTTTGATGGTGAAGGTGAAATCGGGGATGGTGTTGTAGCCGGCGAGCGTATGGGTTTCCTTGACGGTGTAGGTGCCGGCATCGAGGCCCTTGACGTTAATCTCGCCGGAGTCGGTGGTCGTGAACTCATAAGGCTCCTTATCGAGGGAGCCATTATCCTGGACATACATGCCCTTGGATGTAGTATCGTCGGGATTAGTGGCACAGATGGTGAACTTTACGCCGGCAAGTTTCTTATTCTCATCAGTCGCGTCCTTCTTGACGAGCTTGAGCGCATAGGTGTAGTCGCGCACGGTGTCGGGCACAGACTCACCCTTGGTATCGTGGCCAGGGTTGTTGGAGTAGATGAGCTTGACGGTGTTGGAGTTGCCCGTGCCACCGACAACAACATGCTGGGACATCTTCGGGTCGAGCTTGGCGCTGTACCTAACAACGACCCTTGTGTTCT
>CALLST010000088.1:0-7455 GCA_938011875.1 uncultured Collinsella sp.
CTGGGAATACCCATCATCTTGCGCGGAGGCAGGATGGTGATGGCAAGCAAGGTCTTGCCAACCAGGTCCTCGGGCTCGTAATAAGCGTGAATACCGGAGAGGATGGTGCGGTCGGTGCCGGTGCCGTCGTCGAGCGTAAAGTTCAGCAGCTTCTTGGACTTCTTGACGGCCTCGCATGCCTTGACCTTCACAGCGCGGAAGTCGCTCTTGGAGAAGGTATCAAAGTCGACGAACTCCTCAAACAGCGGCTCAACGGCGATCTTGGAGTAATCGAGCGTGGGCTTAAGCGACTTAACGAACGGGCTCGCGGCGTTGCCGGCCTCGGCAGCCTTGGCGGCAGCGGCACCGGACTGGAAACCCTTCTCGGGCTTCATGTGCGGGAACAGCAGCACGTCGCGGATAGAAGCCTGGTTGGTGAGCAGCATGACCACGCGGTCGATGCCGATGCCGATGCCGCCCGCAGGAGGCATACCGTACTCGAGGGCGCGCACGTAGTCCTCGTCGTACTCCATGGCCTCGTCGTCACCGCCGGCCTTCTCGGCCATCTGAGCGGCAAAGCGCTCGGCCTGGTCGACCGGGTCGTTGAGCTCAGAGAACGCGTTGGCGTACTCGTGACCGGCAATAACCAGCTCAAAGCGGTGCGTCAGGCGCGGGTCGTCCTCAAAGCGCTTGGCAAGCGGGCTGACCTCGATGGGGTAATCGCACACGAAGGTCGGGTTGACGATGGTGTCCTCGCCCAGCTCATCGTAAATCTCGGCGATGATCTTGCCAGCAGTCCACTCGGGCTTAATCTCCAGGCCCTTCTCGCGCGCGGCGGCAGCAAGCTCCTCGACCGGCGTGTCGATGGTGACCTGCTTGCCGAGCACGTCGGAGACGATGTCGGTCATGGGACGGCTGGCCCACTCACCAGAAAGGTCGATGGTCTGGCCCTGGTACTCGATGACCTCGGGGTTGCCGATGGCCTTGTTAGCCGCCTTAATGACACCCTGGGCGAGCGCCTTCATGCCCTCGAGGTCGGAGAAGGCACGGTAGGCCTCCATCGTGGTGAACTCGGGGTTGTGGGTAAGGTCCATGCCCTCGTTACGGAAGATGCGGCCGATCTCGAACACGCGCTCAAAACCACCGACGATGCAGCGCTTGAGGTGCAGCTCGGTGGCAATACGCAGGTAGCACTCCTGATCGAGCGCGTTGAAGTGGGTAATGAACGGCTTGGCCGTGGCACCACCCTGGATGGTCTGCAGGATGGGGGTCTCGACTTCCATGTAGCCGTCGGACTCCATGAAGCGGCGGAAGGTGGAGAGAATCTGCGAACGCTTGCGGAAGGTCTCGCGGACATCGTCGTTGGCGATCAGGTCGACGTAGCGCTGACGATAACGGGTCTCCTTGTCGGAAAGACCGTGGAACTTCTCGGGCAGCGGACGAACGGCCTTGGAAAGCAGGGTCGCGCTCTCAGGGGCAACGGAAAGCTGGCCGCGCTTGGTGCGCACGACCACGCCGGTCACGCCCAGGATGTCGCCCAGGTCGAGGGCCTTGAGCGTATTCCAGGCAGCCTCGTCCATGTCGTTGATGCGGCAGAACAGTTGAATCTCGGCAGTCGCATCGCGCACGACGATGAACATGATCTTGCCCTGACCGCGCTTGGCGACCACACGGCCGGCGATCTTCACGACGTCCTCGGTGTCCTCGCCATCGGCAAGCTCGGCGTACTTAGCCTCGATATCGGCGACGTAGTCCTCAAGCTCAGAGTGCTCGGGATAGGGGTTCTGGCCCGCCTCGAACAGGGTGGCGCGCTTGGCCAGGCGGGTGGCGCGCTCGTCGTTGAGCGTCGATGCCTGATCGGCGACGTTCTGGTTCTCTGCCATAAGTTAGCTCCTCAAACTAAAACGCTCCCCAGGATTCGGTCCCAGGGAGCGAAAACATACCTTTACGCGGGACCGTGGTCTAGCGTGCGATCTTGGCGATGGTGTAGACGCGAGTCTTGCCGGAAGGCGTAACGACCTCGACGGAGTCGCCCTCGCCGTGACCAATGATGGCGTGACCGACCGGAGACTCGTTGGAAATCTTGTGCTCGAGCGAGTTGGTCTCGGTGGTACCGACGAGCGTGACTTCCATGACCTCGCCGTTGGGATCAATCAGCGAAACGGTGGAACCGATGGAGACGGTCAGGTCGCCCGTGGTGGCAGCAACCTGAGCGTTGGCGAGGATGGCCTGGATCTCGGCAATACGAGCGGCGTTCTGGGCCTGCTTGTCCTTAGCGGCGTCGTACTCGGAGTTCTCCGAAAGGTCGCCGAACGCGCGGGCTTCCTTGATGTCCTCGACGATCTCCTTGGCGTAATCGCCCTCACGCCAAGCGAGCTCCTCGACGAGCTTCTGGCGGCCCTCAGCGGTCAGTACGATCTGGCTTGCGTCCATACGGATATCTCCCCAACTCTGATCAAACAATCAACTGTCAACAAAACGAAAAAGACCGGCTAGCCTGCGGGCAAGCCGGTCAGGTGCTCACCCCAAAGGGATGGGACTACTCTGCGTCCGCGTCGCTGTCCTCTGCCTGCTTCTTCTTGGCAGCAGCGAGCTTGGCCTCGAGCTCAGCGATCTCCTTGTCCTCCTCGGACTGCTCGACCACGACCTCCTCGGCCTGCTTGGTCTCGGCCTTATCGTCGCCCTCCATACCCTCACGGATATTCTTGACGGTAGAGCCGAGGGACTTGCCGAGCTTCGGCAGGTTCTTGGGCCCGAAGATAATCAGGACAACGACGAGAATAATGATGAGCTCAGGAGCCCTCAGTCCAAACATGTAGACCTCCACAATACAGCGAGACAAGCTCGAATGAGTATACCGCGGGTATCGCGGTATCACAACAATAGCTAAAAAAAGGGACCGCAAGAAGCGGTCCCTCCTCATGCTCTGGTCGGGTTGACTGGATTTGAACCAGCGACCCCTGCGTCCCGAACGCAGTGCTCTACCAAACTGAGCCACAACCCGTTAGCTCGACTATAGTAACAAAGATTTTCGCCGCGTGCTAGAGAAATTTTTATTTCTTTGGCGCGTCGATTTGAACCGTGTTGGGAATAAGCTCAGTCGCGCAGGCCCACCAGCCATTTTGCTGGGCAGCATCGGCAAGCCTTTCGGCCGTGGCAGCGGTGTCGCAAATGGCAAACGAGCAGGCACCCGATCCGCACACATCTACAGCAACGGTTCCGTCCTGTTTACGCAGCCAGTCGAGGACCGTTTGAATCTGCGACTCCATCTGTGCGGAAATGACACCAAGGTTGTTATGGATGAGTGCATATGCCGTCTCGGCATCACCAGCACGCAAGGCAGAAGCTATCGCGCCGGGCTTGTCCGCAGGCACCGAGGCCTCGTCAAAACGTCGATAGGCTTCAATTGTCGAAACACTTGCCTCGCGCGGCTTGACCAGCACGACGGGCGTCGCGGGCAGCGCGGGGTACTCAGTTGCCAGCACGTCTCCCCCACCTACGTAGAACGCAGGACTCGCGTGCAAAAAGAACGGGACGTCGGCACCGATGCCTCGCGCAATGTCGTCGAGCGCTGGGTCGGTGCGATCAATGCCCCAGAGCTCCGCCAAGGCGACAATGACCGCGGCCGCATCCGTCGAGGGGCCGCCCAAGCCGGCGCACAATGGAATGCGCTTCTCAATCGTCACGCAGATGTTTGCCTCGCGACCATAATGCTCGGCCATAGCAACCGCAGCCCGATACGCCGTATTCTTTTGCATGGGAAAATCTGATGCCGGAACCGTCTGGACGGTCAGTGCCTGTGCCGGCGTAACCGTAACGGTATCGACAAGGCCGACGGCTGCCATCAGGGAATCGACCCTGTGGTAGCCGCGGTCATCGCGCTCGGTATGAACCCCCAGGTAGAGGTTAATCTTTGCCGGCGCGGAAAGAGTCAGGGACCGATCGGTCACCGTTAATGCTCCTCGAGCTGATTGCCGAGCGGGGTAAAGATATGCTCGCCGCTCTCGGGGTCGAACAGCTCGACCTGACCGGTGAGGACATCGATATACTGGTAGGACTGACGCGACTTGCGGCCGCGACGCTCGTCAACCTCGACGATAAAGACGGCGGGGTGAACGCTCTTGATGGTGCCCATGCGCTCGACGACGCGGGTGCGGCCCATGTTGGCCTTCACCTTGACGCGATCGCCCACCATATCGGTCAGCTTCTCGTGGATGTCGTCGACGTGATTGACTTCCATCTCTTCCATGAACAGGGCCTCCAGAAGGTGCAATTCAAAAAGGGGATAATACCCCTAAGATAGACAAAACTCTAATACTATAGCACCCTGTTGTGGCCATACGCAAGTAGCTAAATGAGCCCCGTCCCAAATACGTACCAGACGACAATCTCGCATGACCAGTTGTTACGTGGTTTGGTAAAACCGCGTAACCTAAAGGTTGTCGGTGTCCAGGACGATGGTGAATGGGCCATCGTTGACCAGGTCGACCTTCATGTCGGCGCCAAAGATACCGTGCGCCACATGCTCAACGTCCTCGCGCACAAGCGTCAAGAAGTACTCGTAGAGCTCGTTGGCGACATCGGGGGCGCCGGCATCCGTAAACGATGGGCGGCGACCGTGGCGGCAATCGGCGAACAGCGTGAACTGCGACACCACGAGCACCTCGCCGTCGACATCCGCCAGCGCCAAGTTGGTCTTGCCGTTCTCGTCCTCGTTGATACGCAGCCCGCGGAGCTTGCCCCACAGCTTGGCGGCCTCGGCACGCGTATCGCCATGGCCCACACCAAGCAGCACCAGGTAGCCGCGTCCAATGCGACCCACGCACTCGCCGTCGACCGTCACGCCGGCGTTGAGCACGCGCTGCACCACCGCACGCACGGCCTACTCCTCGCCCGTCAGTTTGGCGGATAGGTGCTCGAGCGCATGGAATCGATGGCTGATGGCGTTCTTCTCGTCCGCCGTCAGCTCGGCCATGGTCTTGCCCGGCGTGTCGACCGGCAGGAACAGCGGGTCGTAGCCAAAGCCGTGATCGCCGCGGCCCTCGTGCGCGATAACGCCCTCGCAGGCGCCCTCGCCATAGGTGACCAGGCCGTCCGTATCGATAAGCGCGACGACGCTCATAAAGCGCGCGGTACGGTCCTCGTCTGCCACGCCTTCCAGGTTAACGAGAAGCTTGGCGTTGTTGGAGGCATCGTCGCCATGCACGCCCGCATAGCGCGCGCTATACACGCCCGGCTCGCCGTCAAGCGCGTCGACGACCAAGCCAGAATCGTCGGCGATGGCCATGAGCCCCGTCTCTTCGACGGCAGCCTGCGCCTTGATGATGGCGTTCTCCAAAAACGTCGTGCCGTTTTCCTCGGGGTCCTCAAAATCGCCCAGCTGGCCGAGCGCCACAAAGCGCACCTCGGGCATGACCTTGCCCAAAATGGCCTCGATCTCGGTGAGCTTATGGGCGTTGCCCGTTGCCACGACGATGGTCGCCGCCGGGTCGAGGGTGTCGATGTCGATCTTCTCAAGTGCCATGAGTGGTCTCCTTGTCTCTATAGCAATGCCGCGCCGAGGGCGACGAGGGCCTCCGCCTCTCCCCTCTCAATCAACGGCAGTCTTGTGTCCAGACGTCTCCACAGGTAAAACCTACCAAAATAAACCTGTCCCTTTTTGGCAGATTAGGCGATGGCTTGGCGCTGAAGCTCGATGAGCTCGGCGATACCTTTGTCGCCCAGGTCGAGCAGGGCGTTGAGGCGCTTACGGTCAAAGGGCGCCTGCTCGCCAGTGCCCTGGAGCTCGATCATCTCACCGGTGTCGGTGGCGACGAGGTTCATGTCGACCTCGGCATGGCTGTCCTCGGAATAATCCAAGTCGAGCAGAGTGTTGCCGTCGACAACGCCCATGGAGATGGCAGCCACCTGGCCGATAAGCGGGATGCGCTCGATCTTGCCCGCCTCGACCCACATGGCGAGGGCGTCGTGCAGCGCCACCCAGGCGCCGGTGATGCTCGCTGTACGCGTGCCGCCATCGGCCTGAATCACATCGCAGTCGACGGTGACGGTGTACTCGCCGAGCGCCTTCATGTTGACGACGGTACGCAGGCTGCGGCCAATGAGGCGCTCGATCTCCATGGAGCGACCCTTGCGGTTGGCGTGCTCGCGCTTGCAGCGCTTGCCGGTCGACGCCGGCAGCATGGCGTATTCCGCGGTCACCCAGCCGACCTTAGCTCCCTTTCGCCAGCCCGGCACGCCCTCCTCGATAGTGGCGGCGCACAGCACGCGCGTGTCGCCGAACTCGGCCAAACACGAGCCGTGGGCGTGCTTCATGACGCCACGGGTGAGCTTAACGGGGCGCAACTCGTTGGCGGCGCGGCCGTTGGCGCGGTTGACCTGCATGTACTCCATAGAAATATCCTTTCGGCAAATGATGTGGCGAAGGCTTTGGCGGCTGCCTTACATCTATTTCAGCTCATCGATATCGATATGTTCGATGCTCTTGAGCGGCTGACCAAAGATAAAGCTGCCCGCCACCGCAAACTCGGCAATGTTATCGGCCGTCGTGGCAAAACGATGCTGCGGCTCGGCGGCGTCGCCCGCCAGCTGCTCGCGGCGCGTGAGGATATCGGTCAGCTCGCGCGTGGTCTCCTCGGCGGAACTCACGACGCGCACCCCAGGCCCCAGCGCATGGCGGATAGGTCCCACCAACAGCGGAAAATGCGTACAGCCGAGCACCACGGTATCGATACCGTGGTCGCGCAGTGGCTCAACCGTGGCACCCACCAGCGCACGCACGGCAGGCGTATCGAAGATGTCCTCGTTCTCAAGCCACTGTTCCTGCAGATGTGCACCCGAGGCGAGCTCGTGTTCGACAACCTCGACAAAGCTCGAGGCTGGACAGCCGTATACATCGACGCCGGCATCTAGATCCTGAATGGCGCGCGTGTAGGCGCCCGAGCGAATGGTGAGGTTGGTGGCGAGCACGCCCACCCGGCGCGTGCGGGTGCTGTTGATTGCCGCGCGTGCGCCCGGTGCGATCACACCGATGACGGGGACGTCGAGCACCTGCTGGGCCAGACGCAAGGCCGCAGCTGTCGCCGTGTTGCAGGCGATGACCATAATCTTGACGTCGTGCTTCGACAGCCAACGGCCCGCCTGCAACGCAAACGAGCGCACCTCATCCTCGGTGCGGGTGCCGTAGGGGCAGCGCTTGGTGTCGCCAAAGTAGTAGACGGACTCGTGCGGCAGCGCCGTCGCAATCGCGCGCGCAACCGTCAGACCGCCCAAACCAGAATCGAACACGCCAATCGGGCGCGTGTCGCCTGCCGGATTCTCGATATCGGACATTACCTCACCAGATTCTCTCTCGAAAAGATATGGCTCAGCGCGATAGGACCGCACTACGAACGGGCCGCGACGAGCAGCTCTGCCGTTGCCGCCCAGCCATCGACAATCTTGCCGCGCGTGACGTAGGCGTTATCGCAAGCATCC
>CALLST010000089.1:0-2151 GCA_938011875.1 uncultured Collinsella sp.
CGCCATCTCATGGGATGAGCTCGTGCGCGAGGTTCCCGCGGCGGAGGAGCTGCGTCCGCAGGGTGCTTGCGAGGCACAGGCACCCGGCACGGGGCGCGACCGGACCGCGGCTGCCCCCAATCTCTTTGTCGACCGCGAGAAGCTGCTGTTCGAGTCGTACCCCACGGTTCCCGTCAGCGGGGGGCGCGATGTCACGATCGGCATTCCCCGTGTGCTCGAGTTCTGGGACACCATGCCGTTCTGGTCGACGTTCTTCAGCACGCTCGGCTTTAAGGTGCGCGTCTCGGGACGCAGCACCAAGGCGATGTACGAGCGCGGTCTGGCGCACGTCACATCCGACACCGTGTGCTTCCCGGCCAAGCTCGTCCACGGGCACATCCGCAATCTCGTCGACGCCGGCGTCGACCGCATCTTCATGCCCATCATCACGACGGTGCCCACCGAAAACGCCGCCTCTACCAGCGAGTGGATGTGCGCCGTCGTAAAGGGATACCCCTACGTGATGCGCAATTCCGATAACCCGGAGGAGCGTTTCGGCGTTCCGTTCGATACGCCGCTGTTCCACTGGTACGATGAGGGCGACCGAAACCGCCAGCTCAAGGCGTGGTGCAAGGAGACCTTCGATATCGATGCCGACCTGGTTGCCAAGGCGACCGAGCAGGCGGACCGCGCGCAGGAGACGTTTGAGAACCAGCTGCAGCTGCGCGGCAGGCAGGTGCTCGAGAACGTGCGCGAGGACGGCGGCTACGCGGTGGTGATCGCTTCGCGCCCGTACCACAACGACCCGCTGGTCAACCACGGGCTGCCCAAGCTCTTCTCTGAGCGCGGCATCCCCGTGCTGACGCCCGATGCGGTGCCGGGGGTCTGCAACGTCGATCTTTCCAACAGCCGCATCGACATCGTGAACAACTACCATGCGCGCATGCTGTCGTGCGCGGTCATCGTCGCATCGACGCCCGAGCTCGAGCTCGTGCAGATGGGCAGCTTCGGCTGCGGCCACGATGCGTATCTCACCGACGAGATCGCGCGCATGATGGGCGAGATGGGCTCCAAGGTTCCGATGATGATCAAGCTCGATGAGAGCGACGTCGCCGGTCCCATGGGCATTCGCGTGCGTTCGTTTATCGAGTCGGTCAACCGTCGTCGCGCGGAGGAGCGTGCCGAGGGCGCCCGGGTGCACGCGGTCCATCCGCTCGACGACCCGTATAAGGTCAAGTACACCAAGCGCGACCGGCACGACAAGATCGCGCTGGTCTCCAACACCTCCCATGCGTTCTGCAGGCTCATGACCGCGGCGATGCGCAATCAGGGCGTGCGCGCCGAGGCCCTTGATATCGGGCGCGAGGATGCCATCCGCCTGGGCAAACGCTATGTGCACAACGACATCTGCTTCCCCGCGCAAATCGTGATCGGCGAGGCGCTCGCGGCACTCGAGAGCGGTAAGTACGACCCGCACGACGTCGCCGTGGTGACTGGCAAGTATATCGGCGACTGCCGCCTGACGCACTACATGCCCCTGCTGCGCCGCGCGCTCGACGACGCGGGATACGACTATGTCCCGGTGCTCACCAACGACGACGTCGATGCCCACAATGCGCATCCGGGCTTCAAGCTCGGCCTTGGCCCGAGCATCCAGATCGCCTACGGTCTTCCCATGATCGATGCCCTCGAGGCCATGCTTAGGCGCATCCGTCCCTACGAGCTCGAGAAGGGCGCGGCGGACGCTGCGTTCGACCGCGCGCTCGATGAGGTTATCGAGGGCATGGAGCGCTCCGGGCTGAGAGGCCAGGCGACGGGCTTCAAACGCGCGCTTGCGATCATGGACGCCGTTCCGTACGACCGCTCGAACCCGCATCCGACCGTTCTCATCGTGGGCGAGTACCTGCTCAATTTCCATCTCGGCGCCAACCACGAGATTGAGCGCTACCTCGAGGACAACGGGCTCGAGGTCATCGAGGCGCGCATGACCGACGTGATCCGCAAGACCTATTTCTACAAGCATGCGCAGTCGCGCGAGTTCCACGTCGACCTGTCGCTGCCCGAAAAGGCCTGGTACGCCACGGCGGACAACCTGTTCGAGCTCGCGCACGACCGTTGCGACCGCCTGGGCGCGGCGTGCCCGCTCTACGAGCAGCAGACGCGCATGCCGGA
>CALLST010000090.1:0-5111 GCA_938011875.1 uncultured Collinsella sp.
AGCAGCTTACCGCCGCGCATGTCCTCGACGCGCAGCGTGTCGCGCGTGAGCGAAAGAGCCGGGATATCGATGGTATCGGGGTCATTCTGGATCCAACGAATGTCCGTATAGGGCAGCGGCTGGCGACGAACCTCAACACGGTACTCAGCCTTGAGGCGGCGCTCGAGCACCTCAAACTGCAGCACGCCGACCACGCCCACGATGACGCTCTCCATGCCGGCACCCAGCTCGCGGAAGATCTGGATGGCGCCCTCCTGGGCAAGCTCCTCCATACCCTTGACGAACTGCTTGCGCTTGAGCGTATCGACCTGCGTAATGCGAGCGAACATCTCGGGGGCAAACGTCGGGATCTGCGGATACTGCACGTGGCGCTTGCCGGAGCACACGGTGTCGCCGATGCTAAAGATACCCGGGTCGAACAGGCCCACGATATCGCCCGCGTACGCCTCGTCCACGATGGCGCGGTCATCGGCCATCATCGAGGTACCCGTGGCAAGCTTAAGCTTGCGGTTGCCCTGCACGTGGAAGGCATCCATGCCGCGCTCGAACTTGCCCGAGCAAATGCGCACAAAGGCGATGCGGTCACGGTGGTTCTTGTCCATGTTGGCCTGGATCTTAAACACAAAGCCGCTAAAGTCGTCGCGGCAGGGATCGACCGGCTCGCTGGTGAGCGTATCGGTATAGGCACGCGGCGTCGGGGCCAGACGCAGGAACTCCTTGAGGAAGGGCTCCACGCCAAAGTTGGTGAGCGCCGAGCCAAAGAACGCCGGGCTCAGCTTGCCGCAGGCCACGGCATCCAAGTCGAGCTCGTCGCCGGCGCCATCGAGCAGCTCGATGTCGTCCATCAGGTTCTTATGGTTTTCCTCGCCAATAAGCTCATCCATGGAAGGATCGCCCAACTCGGCCTCGATCTCGGCGACCTTCTTGGTGGCGTTGGCGTGGCCGTCGCCCTCAAAGGCGATAACGCGGCGCGTCTGACGATCGAACACGCCGCGGAAGTTGCGGCCGCTGCCGATCGGCCAGTTCATGGGATACGTATTGATACCCAGGACGTTCTCGATCTCTTCCATGAGCTCAAACGGATCGCGAGCCTCGTGGTCGAGCTTGTTCACAAAGGTGAAGATGGGAATGTGGCGCAGCGTGCAGACCTTAAAGAGCTTTTTGGTCTGGGCCTCGACGCCCTTGGCGCCGTCGATGACCATGACTGCGGCGTCGGCGGCCATAAGGGTACGGTAGGTATCCTCCGAGAAGTCCTGGTGGCCGGGGGTATCGAGGATGTTGACGCAGGCGCCGTTATAGGTGAACTGCAGCACCGAGGAGGTGACGGAGATGCCGCGCTCCTTCTCGATGTCCATCCAGTCCGAGACGGCATGCTTGGCCGAGCTCTTGCCCTTGACCGAGCCGGCAGTCTGGATGCTGCCGGTATAGAGCAGCAGCTTCTCGGTAAGCGTGGTCTTACCGGCGTCCGGGTGGCTGATGATCGCGAATGTGCGGCGCGACGAGATTTCATCCGACAGGCTTGCCATGCGGATCCTTTCTTGCATTGAGTGCATTACGTCGATGTAACCGCACTATTGTAGCCGCGAAATCCCGCTCTAGGGCGCCTATCAGGACAAATTCATCAGTTGGGACCTGGGCAGCCGGCCCAATCCGTATTTACCTCTTGCAGAACTGTGCATAGTGTATATATACTGTGCTTACCGGTTATATACACGTGTAGCCCAACAGCTAAGGAGCCGCTGTGGACATCATCCTATCCAATTCGAGCGACAAGCCCATCTACGAGCAGATAACCTCGCAAGTCAAAGCTCAGATCTTATCGGGCACGCTCGCTGCGGGCGCCAAACTCCCCAGCATCCGTGCACTCGCGAGCGATCTTGGCGTGAGCGTCATCACCACCAAGCGCGTCTACGCCGACCTGGAGCAGCTCGGGTTTATCTGCACCGTGCAGGGCAAGGGCTGTTTTGTCGCCGAGGGCAACCAGGAGCTTTTGCGCGAAAACCAGCTCTGCCATATCGAAGAGCTGCTTGCGAAAGCGGCAAGCCAAGCCGAAGCCTTGGGCGTCACGCGCGACAAACTGCACGAGATGCTCGACCTGGTAGCCCCCGAAACCATGCAGTAGCCATCTGCAAGAAAGGCTATACCATGCAAAACTTGCTTGAACTCAAAGGCATCTCACACACTGTAAGCGACCGCTTTTCGCTGCGCGACGTCACGCTTGCCGTGGAGCCTGGCCAGATCGTCGGCTTCGTTGGTGCCAACGGTGCTGGCAAAACAACGGCGATTCGAGCTGCTCTCGGGCTTATAAAGCTCGATGCCGGCGAAGTGCACCTGTTTGGGCAGCGCTGTGGCGCCGACGCGCCCGATGAGTCGCAACACCATCTACGCTCCCGCGTCGGTCTTGTCCTGGACACGTGCCCCTTCCCCTCCACGCTCAAGGTGGGCCAGATCGAGGCGCTCGTAGGCCCGGCGTACCCCACGTGGGACCGCGAAACGTTCGCCGGATTCATCAACCGATTTGGCCTCGATCCCAAGACAAAGGTCAAGGACCTCTCCCGCGGCATGGGCATGAAACTGCAGCTTGCCTGTGCACTCAGCCACAATGCCAAGCTGCTCGTTTTGGACGAAGCCACTGCGGGCCTCGATCCCATGGCACGCGAGGAACTGCTTGATGAGCTGCTTGCCTTTGTCGCCGACGGCCAGCACAGCGTGTTGCTCTCGAGCCACATTACGTCCGACCTCGATCGCACCGCTGATCGCGTCATCTGCATCGAAAATGGCTCGATTATTTTTGACCTGCCGCGCGAGGACATTACCGACCGCGCCGGCATCGCCCACTGCACCCAAGCACAGGCCGCCGAGCTTATGGCTTGCGTCGAAGGCGCCCGTGCCGCCCACCACGCCTATAGCGTGGACGTGCTCGTGCCCAACCGTCACGAAGCGCTCGAGGCCTTTCCCGAGATTCCCTGCGATCGGGCAACCATTGATGACTATCTTCGCCTCACGCTGAAAGGGGCTTCGAAATGAAACGCGCCTTTATGTCCGAGCTCGCCATCGCTCGCACGCTCATCCCGAGCATTGCGGGCGTCGGCCTGTTCATCTTCGTCGTGCTAACCCTTGCCAACGCATCGGACGGCGATTCCGGTATGAGCGCCGGCGCCTGCGCGGTCAGCGCCATGTCGTCCATCATAATCATGAACTCACTGGCTGGCTACGATAACCAAAACGGCTGGGAGCGCTATCGGGCAACGCTGCCGTTCTCGCGCAAAGACATCATCTGCGCACGCTACCTGTGCATCGTTGTCTTCTCGGCCGTCATGGCATGTGCAGCCACGCTTTTGAGCATCGCCTCCATCCCGCTCTTCAACAGCGCGGGCATTCCTTCGACGGGACAGACGATCTTTGGAATCGCAACCGCCTCGGCGGCATCAATGCTCATCTCCCTCATGATGGTATTCTTGGCACAGCCGCTGTTCTTTCAATTTGGACACATGGAGGCGCTGCGCCTTTCCGTCGGCCTGTTTGCCCTGATGGGCTGCGGTACCATGGCAATGCTGAGCTCTTCCAACCCCATTAGCAACTGGCTTATGTCGATTGCCGGAGCGAATCCCGATCCTGCCGTCCTTGGCGGTCTGTGCGCAGGAATTGCCGTACTGGCCCTCGCGCTATGTGCAATCAGCTGCACCGTCAGCACCAAGGTCTATCGGGCACGCGACCTGTAATCGACAGCCAAAGGGCTTGGGCTGCACGCCACCTCATTTACTAGATAAGACGAAGCAGCAACAACGCCGCCGCCCTTCGAAGCATGCCGTTTAGCTCTTGGCAACCAAAGAAAGGCCGACGGTATATTGAAGGTGAATGGTTTTCCGCGAAGTGAACGAGTAAAATCAGCACCCCGTATCATCGACATTTTTATGGGCTTAATTCCTGCGGTTTTTGCCTAGGAATCCTGCGGTTTTATTCGTAAAAAGTGTGCATGCTCCAGGGGTCCATATTTACTCGTTCACTTCTCGGAAAAACATTCACCTTCAATTCGAGCCTTCACCAAATGGCTCCCCGGAACATAACCCCCGTCTCGCCGCGGCCATATCAAACCTTCATGGAGGGGCGGTATCCTCATGTCCATAAAACTCGCAGGATAAACCCATTATCCAAGGAGGCACCGCACCCGTGTCGTGGGTTGTCGCAGCATTTGCGTCAGCATTCTTTGCCGGCATCACATCCATCTTGGCCAAATGCGGCATCAAGCAGACCGACTCCGATGTCGCGACGGCCATTCGCACCTGCGTGGTGCTCGTTTTCGCCTGGGCAATGGCGGGCATTTCTGGATCCATTGGAACCATTGGCAGCATCGAACCCAGATCCTGGCTCTTTCTCGTCCTCTCGGGACTCGCTACCGGTGCTTCGTGGATCTGTTACTTTAAGGCGTTGAGCATCGGAAATGTCAATAAGGTCGTACCGGTCGACAAGATGAGCACCGTGCTCGCCGCGCTGGTCGCCATCGCGCTTTTTGACGAGACGAGCAACCTTGCGGTTAAGCTCGTGGGAACCGCCGTCATTACCCTCGGCACTTTTTTAATGACCGAGAAGCAGCAATCCGCCGGACCCGAGCAGCAGCAAGACCGGACCTGGCTCGCTTACGCCCTCGGCGCCGCCATGTTCGCAGCACTCACCTCCGTCCTCGCCAAGATCGGCATCGAAGGCGTCGAGTCAAACCTGGCCACGGCAATCCGCACCTGCGTGGTACTGGTTATGGCATGGGCAATCGTGGCAGCCAAGGGAAAACTGGAGCAGGTCGCGCACGTTGACCGGCGCGAACTCACATTTCTCGCAACATCGGGCATCGCGACTGGAGCATCGTGGCTGCTCTATTACTATGCCATCGCTGCAGGCCAGGTGAGTGTCGTGGTGCAGATCGACAAACTATCGATTGTCGTATCGGTGCTATTTGCGCGCCTGGCATTCAACGAAAAACTCTCCCGCCGCAGCGCCATCGGTCTCGTCCTCATCGTACTGGGCACCGCCGCGCTTGCAATTTGGAAGTAGCGCCGATACCGAACGAAATCCAGTCCACCCGCAAATCCGTGACACAGCGCCCGCACCGGACTTGA
>CALLST010000091.1:0-5498 GCA_938011875.1 uncultured Collinsella sp.
CAAGCAGGAATACCTCGATACATACGAGGGAGGTGAATGACATGAAACTATTTGAACAGCTGAAGTCCAATGCGTCGCGCATGGCTGTCTACGCCATCCTCGTGGCAACGGCTTTATGCGGAATCGCGGCACCCGTCTATGCGCTCAACGGGGAGAAAGGCGATGTCGAACCCGCGTACATGGCTTCGACGGTTAAGGACCGGTACAAAGCCTTCTCTGGAGACATGTTTTACGTAGCAGAGTACGACACGACCTACCGTCAGCTTCGCTACAACAAGGGCTACGACTATCTAGGCGCAGAGGCAATCAGCTATACGTCGGGTTGGTACCGCTCCAACTATGGACACATAACCCAGTTCAAGTGTAACTACCGTGTGTACAACTAAAGCAACCGGCCGGGACGAGGGGTGACGCAAAAGCGTCGCCCCTCGTTTTTAACCATGTCAACTGAACCTAGTTCAGTTTGGTTGATTTCCGATCTCAGCCGAACACATTGAGCGGAAAGGCCGTTCCCGCAGTCAGTCGAACGTCCCCGGGGCCCTTCTCAGGCCCCGGGGACGGCATTTTCCCAGTTGAAGGAACGGTGGAGATGTGTTTCGATGGGTCAGATTCGTGTCGTTCCGAAAAGACCGTGAACCTTTTGTGGGACACGCGGCGCCGTGGTACCATAGCCGAGTTTGTTGTCTTGGTCGGAAACCAAGACGCCTTATGCGCTGATCGGTAACCAGCGCCTGACCAATAAGGAGTCCTACCATGAAGCAGGGTATCCATCCCCAGTATGTCGAGTGCACGGTGACGTGCTCCTGCGGCAACACCTTCAAGACGCACGCTACCGTGTCCGAGATGAAGGTCGAGCTTTGCAACGAGTGCCACCCGTTCTACACCGGCCAGCAGAAGTTCGTCGACACCGGTGGACGCGTCCAGCGCTTCGCCGACAAGTTCGGTGGCGCCGCTGCCGCCCAGCTCAAGAAGGCCGAGGAGGCCAAGGCTGCCAAGGCCGCCAAGGCTGCTGAGGCCGAGGCCGCTCGCAAGGCCGCCGCTGAGGCTAAGGCTGCCGAGAAGGCTAAGCGTGCTGCTAAGTTTGCCGAGGAGGCTGCCAAGCAGGCCGCCGAGGCTCCCGCAGAGGCTCCCGTCGAGGAGGCCGCTGCCGAGGCCGAGACCACCGAGGCTGCTGAGTAAATAGCTCGCCGCGGAATCACTCGCATTCATGGCATGAGGGCCGTGCATCCATTTGGGTGCGCGGCCCTTTTCTTTTTATTGGTGCAAACCAACCTGCCCCCATTGCACCAAATGGCAGAGAGGCAGCGTTTGCCCAGATAAAACCTGCCAAAATTAACCTGTCCCATTGTGGCAGGTTGGTCGTAGTTATTACGTGGCGGTCGAGCTCGACCGTATAGGCCGCGCCTTGTTTGGCTAAAGTAAAATCATCTGTGTTTAACTCGTCCGCAGCTGCACGGCGTGGGCGATGGCCAAAAAGGAAAACCACATGGGATTCATGTCAAAGCTGCTGTCCTTTGGATCCGATAAGGACCTTAAGCGCTACTACAAGATCGTCGACCAGATCAACGGTCTTGAGCCCCAGTTTGAGAAGATGACCGAGGAGGAACTCCGCGCCCAGACCGATAAGTTCCGCGAGCGTTACGCCAACGGCGAGTCGCTCGACGACATGCTTCCCGAGGCCTTTGCCACCGTGCGTGAGGCTTCCAAGCGCATCACGGGCATGCGCCACTTTGACGTACAGCTCATCGGCGCCATGGCGCTGCACGAGGGCCACATCGCCGAGATGAAGACCGGCGAGGGCAAGACCCTCGTCTCCACGCTGGCCGGCTACCTCAACGCTATCGCCGGCAAGGGCGTGCATGTCGTTACCGTCAACGATTACCTGGCCAAGCGCGACTCCGAGTGGATGGGCCGCATCTACAAGTACCTGGGCATGACCGTCGGTCTGCTCCAGAACAACATGCCGCTCGAGCTCAAGCGCCCGGCCTACCAGGCCGACGTCACCTACGGCACCAACTCCGAGTTCGGTTTCGATTATCTGCGCGACAACATGGTTACCCGCCCCGAGCAGCGTGTTCAGCGCGGCCACAGTTACGCCATCGTCGACGAGGTCGACTCCATCCTGATCGACGAGGCCAGAACGCCGCTCATCATCTCGGGCGCTGGCACCAAGTCCGCCAGTACTTACAAGGACTTCGCGCGCGCCGTGCGCGGCCTGGAGCGCGGTGAGGACGTGTCGCACGACATGCTCACCGCCACCGAGGACGTTGAACCCACGGGCGACTACGTCATGGACGAGGCCAAGCACACCATCGCCGCCACCGAGCGCGGTCTTAAGAAGATCGAGCGCCGCCTGGGTATCGATGACATCTATGCCGATCTCTCCGGCCAGCTGGTCAACCACCTGCAGCAGGCGCTGAAGGCCCAGTACATGTTCCACCGCGACAAGCAGTACGTGGTCACCAACGGCGAGGTCAAGATCGTCGACGAGTTCACCGGCCGCATTATGGAAGGCCGCCGTTACTCCGAGGGCCTGCACCAGGCCATCGAGGCCAAAGAGGGCGTGCTCGTACGCGAGGAGAACCAGACGCTGGCCACCATCACCCTGCAGAACTACTTCCGTCTGTATGACAAGCTCTCCGGCATGACCGGCACTTTTTTTTTTTATGATTCGGAGTTCAGCGAGATCTACAAGCTGCCCGTCGAGGTCATCCCCTCCAACAAACCCGTTCAGCGTGTTGATCACGAGGACCTGGTGTACCGTACCATTCAGGCCAAGTACAACGCCGTCGCCGACGATGTCGAGCAGCGTCACGCCAAGGGCCAGCCGGTCCTGGTGGGCACCGTCTCCATCGAGAGCTCCGAGAAGCTGTCGGCCGCCCTTACCAAGCGCGGCATCGCGCACGAGGTCCTCAACGCCAAGCATCACGAGCGCGAGGCTCATATCGTTGCCCAGGCCGGACGCTACGGCGCCGTGACCATCGCTACTAACATGGCCGGTCGCGGTACCGACATCCTGCTGGGCGGCAACCCCGACGAGCTGGTGCGCGAGCGCTTGGAGTACGAGGGCCTGACCATGGAGGACGTGACGCCCGAGCAGCTCGAGCAGTTTAACGCCGAGGCCAAGGAGACCTGCAAGGCCGAGCGCGAGCGCGTGCTTGCCGCCGGCGGCCTGACCGTTATCGGCACCGAGCGCCATGAGTCCCGCCGTATCGACAACCAGCTGCGCGGCCGTTCCGGCCGTCAGGGCGATCCGGGCGAGACCCAGTTCTACCTGTCGCTCGAGGATGACCTCATGCGCCTGTTCGGCGGCGACAAGATGGACCGCGTCTCCAAGATGATGGTCACGGCCGACATGGGCGACGACATGCCCATCCAGCACAAGATCATCTCCAAGGCCGTCGAGAGCGCCCAGCACAAGGTCGAGAGCATCAACTTCTCCATGCGTAAGAGCGTCCTTGAGTACGACGACGTCATGAACAAGCAGCGCCAGGTCATCTACGCCGAGCGCAATAAGATTCTGGACGGCAAGGACCTGACCGACCACATCACCGAGGTCATGCACGACACCGTGTACCGCTGCGTGCAGGAGTTCTGCACCAAGGACAGTCACGATGGCGAGCGCGACCTGGAGGGCCTGCGCAAGTGGGTTGTGGAGCTCACCGGCCACATCGATACGCCGAAGTTCCCCGACGAGGATTATGAGGCCCTGGCTGCCGATGTCCTGGCTTACGTAGAGAAGTGCTACAACATGAAGGCCGAGCGCTTGGGCGAGGACCTGATGCGCGAGCTCAACACCCAGGTCATGCTGCGCGTCATCGATACCCGCTGGATGAACTACCTGCAGGAGATGGACTACCTCAAGACCGGCATCGGCCTGCGCGGCTTTGGCCAGCGCGACCCGCTGGTTGAGTACAAGACCGAGGCCTACGGCGCGTTCCAGATACTCGTCGATACCATGTACGAGGATTATCTGCGTACGGTTCTGCGCATCGAGATCAAGGCTGCCCCGCGTGCCGTGGAGCACAAGGAGGAGCCCGCGCTCGAGGGTGCGCGCTTCTCCGGTCCTGCCGAGGTCGATGGTGACAACGGCGACTCGGTGCTGCGCAAGCAGGCGCAGGTGCAGGCCCGCACGGCTGTCCAGGGTGGTCCGGCTGCCGTCAACAACGGTGGCAAGGTGACCACCTATCGCAAGTCCGAGAGCGACGATCCGTACGTCAACGTGGGCCGCAACGACCCGTGCCCCTGCGGTAGCGGCAAGAAGTTTAAGTACTGCCACGGCAGGAATCGTTAATGGCTGAGGCTTTAGAGGTAACGCCCGCCGAGCTGGACGCGTTTGCGGACCGGCTCGGCGAGGTCGAGTCGTATCTCCACTTGGACGAGAAGCGTACCCGCGTGTTCGAGCTCGAGGCCAAAAGTGTTGCCCCTGGCTTTTGGGATGACGCCGACGCCGCCCGTGCCACCATGGAGGAGATCGCGCGCACCAAGGAAGATATCGCTGCCGTGGACACCGCGCGCGGCGAGCTTTCCGATGCCCGCGCCGCGCTGGAGCTTGCCGAGGAGATGGGGGATGACCCCGACGCCGCCGCCCTTCGCGAGGAGGCTACAGCCACGGCTGAGCGCCTGGCCCGTGCCATCGATGAGTTTGAGCTTTCGAGCTGGTTTACCGGTGAGTTCGATCACGGCGATGCCATTGTGACCATCAAGCCCGGACAGGGTGGTCTGGAGGCCCAGGACTGGACCTTCATGCTCTTTAAGATGTACATGAAGTACTGCCAGCGTCGCGGCTGGAAGGTCACCATCAACGACTGTCCCGCGGCCGAGGTCATCGGCATTGACCGTGCGACCTTTACCGTCGAGGGCAAGGACGCATTTGGCATGCTGCGCGCCGAGGCCGGCGTCCACCGCTTGGTTCGCATTAGCCCCACCGACGACAAGAAGCGCCGCCAGACCACGTTTGCCGGCGTCGAGGTCATCCCCGTGCTACCCGATGATATCGACATCGAGATCAGTCCCGATGACATCCGCGTGGACGTGTACCACGCGAGCGGCCCGGGCGGTCAGGGCGTCAACACCACCGACTCCGCCGTGCGCGTGACGCATTTCCCCAGCGGCATTGTGGTCACCTGCCAAAACGAGCGCAGCCAGATCCAGAACAAGGCCGCGTGCATGCAGATCCTCAAGGCTCGCCTGTACGAGATTGAGCTCGAGAAGCGTGCCGAGGCGCTCGATGAGATTCGCGGACCCAAGACCACGATTGGTTTTGGCAACCAGATCCGCAGCTACGTGCTCTACCCGTACCAGATGGTCAAGGACCTACGCACGGGCGTGGAGACCAGCAATGTCGAGGCCGTTCTTGACGATGGCGACCTGGACCCGTTTGTTATTGGCTACCATCGCTGGGCCACCGGCAACGCCGATGCAGAAGGCTCGGAGGTCTAAAACATCGGGCGGCTTCAAACCGATGCTAAGCCCAACGGTTGGACGGGTTTGTATCC
>CALLST010000092.1:0-8418 GCA_938011875.1 uncultured Collinsella sp.
GTCCTCAATCATTGTCGAGTCTTTATTTGCCGCATTGAATACCTTTTCCCACAGCGCGTTATCACTCGAAAAGATCTCGTTCTCCTTCTGCATGAGCTTCGCATACAGCTCGGCGGCCTCGTCGGCATTGGCCGGCTTCTGCGCAGTGAGCTCTGCGATCTTAGGATCGGAGCTCGCAGATTCGCTCGCATTGCCACCGGGCGCCGAACATGCCACAAGGCACAAGGCCAATACCGGCACCATAAACAGGGCCGCAATCTTAGAAAGCTTCATAGTCATTCCTCCGTTTTGTCGAAGCTTGTTTACTTTTTATCAGCGGTCAAGGGAAGCTTTTCCGCCGACACATCCAGGCCATAGCGATAGCTGATGGCATCGACGGGACAGGCCCCGATGCACTTTCCGCACCGGATACATTCGGCATGATTGGGCGCGCGGACCACATCAACGTCCATCTGACAAACCTTTGAGCACTTGCCGCACGAGACACATTTGCACGCGTCAACCTGAATCCCCAACAAGGACACCCTATTCATGAGCGCATAGAATGCGCCGAGTGGGCAAATCCATTTGCAGAAGGGGCGGTAGAACAAAACGCTCAGCACTACCACGGCAATGAGAACGGCAAGTTTCCAAGTAAAGAGATGTCCCAACGCAGATCGAATGCCGGCATTGGCGATGGCCAGCGGAATGGCGCCCTCGAGCACACCCTGCGGACAGATGTACTTGCAAAAGAATGGGTCGCCCATGCCCACGTCGTTAACCATCAAGACGGGCAGCAGCACCACGGCAAACAGCAGCACGACGTACTTGATGTACGTGAGCGGCTTAAGCTTTTTCGTGGAAAGCTTTTTGCCGGGAATCTTATGAAGCAGCTCCTGCAGCCAGCCAAACGGGCACAGAAAGCCGCATACAAAGCGTCCCAGCAGCACGCCGAGCAAAATGAGCGTACCGGTGACATAGTAAGAAAAGTTGAACTTGGATGAACCTACCACCGACTGGAACGACCCGATGGGGCACGCACCCGATGCCGCGGGGCACGAATAGCAATTAAGTCCAGGTACGCAGACTGTTTTCCCCGCGCCCTGATAAATGCCGCCTTTGGCAAAGTTTGGCAGGTGAATATTGGTGACCAGCGTCGCCGCCGCCTGAAAGAATCCGCGAAATCGGGCCAAAACATGCGACGCAGTGTTTTCTCTTTTATCCAATTCCGATACACTCCAAGCACAGCCTAATCGCTTTGGCCAGCACGGCATCCGCCTCGCCACGCATAACACCAAAGCACACCATGGCAATTCCGACGATCAACAAAGCGACCTGTACCATGGGTTTTACCGCTTTGAACAACTCGACCACTCCTTTCGTTACGCGACCATTGGACCATATCGACTATAAAATCCGTGTTAAGCGCGATTTGAAATGTGCAAGGAGACTGTTATGCGTATTTTGATCGTCGAGGACGAGCGGGCGCTGTGTGACGCAATCGCGCGCAGCTTGCGAAACCTGGCATACAGCGTCGACTGCTGTCACGACGGACAGGAGGCGCTCGACCTGCTGGGCGTCGAAGTCTTTGACCTCGTGGTACTCGACCTCAACCTTCCCTGTATCGATGGCATGACCGTGCTCAGGGAACTTAGGAAAACCGACTGCGAGACCAAGGTACTGATTCTGTCCGCACGTGGCGAAGTATCAGATAAAGTCGCCGGACTCGATGCCGGCGCCAACGATTACCTCACCAAGCCGTTTCATCTGGACGAGCTTGCGGCAAGGATTCGCAGCCTTACCCTCAGACGCTTTACACAAAGCGACGTTGTTCTAACCTGTGGATCGCTGAGCTTTGACACCAAGGCGCGCATCGCTTCCGTGGGCAGCGAGGCCTTATCTCTTACACGCAAGGAAACGGGAATCTTGGAATACCTGATGCTTAATCAGGGGCGTCCGGTAAGTCAAGAGGAGCTTATCGAGCACGTTTGGGATAGCAGCGTGAACAGCTTTAGCAACGCAACCCGCGTTCACATCTCGTCACTCCGCAAAAAGCTACGCAGCGCTTTGGGATACGACCCGATTCGCAATCGGATTGGAGAGGGCTACGTTATGGAGGATAGCGAATGAAAAGGCTTTCGCTGCAATGGCGCATAACGATTATGACGGCACTGCTCACGTGTGCGGCATGCGTGCTGACGAACTGCCTGGTCGGCTATACGGGCATGCGCTACATGGATGCCATCGGCAGTAACATCTCGGCCTTTAAGGCAACCGGCGAAGATTCGCCCCAGGCATTCGACCCGACGAAAGCGGTCCCCGATGACAGAGTCACGATCGTCGTAAACGACGCACAGGAGTCTTTTGGCACGACAGCCTGGTACATCACGGCTGGAGTCACGCTCCTTGGCGGCGTGCTGGCATACTTTGTGAGCGGCCGTGCACTTAAACCGCTACGGGCTTTTGCAGCCCAGGTTGAGCGCGTGCAGCCTGACAACCTAAGCGAAATCAGACTCAATGAAGATATGCCCACCGAGCTACAACGATGCAGCGCCTCTTTCAACGACATGATCGCTCGTCTTGGCGAAGGGTTCTCTGCACAGCGTCAGTTTACCGGCAACGCCGCACACGAGCTGCGCACCCCGCTCGCCCTTATGCAAGCACAGATTGAACTATTCATCTCCGAGCACTCCGGTTTGCAACCCGAAACAGCCGAGCTGCTCGGCCTGCTACAAGAACAAACTGAGCGCATGTCTCGAATGACCAAGGTATTGCTCGAGATGAGCGAGCTTCGCAGCGTTCCTTGCGAGGACGATGTTGAACTCGGTCCCTTGTCCGAAGAGGTCCTCACCGACCTTGCGCCACTTGCCGAGAATAAGGGCATAGCCCTCAATTGTGCTGGAGACGCTTTAGTAATCGGGAGCGACACGCTCCTCTATCGGCTGGTGTTTAATCTGGTCGAAAACGCCATCCGCTACAGCCGCTCCAGCTCGACTGTCAACGTCTCCATCAGCGACAGCGACAGCCATGTGTTCCTGCGAGTCGAAGACCAGGGCCCGGGAATACCCAAGCAGTACCGTGAGAGCATCTTCCAACCGTTCTTTCGCCTGGATAAATCCCGCAGCAGGGCATATGGCGGCGCAGGACTCGGACTAGCGCTCGTTTGGGAGATTGCAGCGCTTCACGGTGGCACGGTAGAGGTCGAAGCAAGTTCCGAGAACGGGACCACCATGCTCGTAAGCCTTCCAAAACGATCCGCAGCGTCAACCAAACAGTAAAACGAAAGGGGTCCCGAGCAACAGGAGTACAATTGCTGCTATTGTTGCCAGCTGTTGGGAGATGGAAGATGGACTGCGATGGCTACCCATGCGTTCCCATGCCGTTGATGTGCACTGCCTTTGTGCCGGGGCAGATGGACGCTGCGGTTGCAGGCATTTCCGACCCCGATTCACGCACCATCGCCACGGCAGAAGCGCTGTACTTTCGCGGACAGGCCGCCCTCGCTGCCAAGACGGCGCGTCCCTATCTTGACGCCACCGACCCCGCACTGCGCTATTCCGCATGCTTTATCTGCGGATATGCCAGTCTGTCGCTCAACCGTATCGCCGACGCCCGCCGTTGTCTTGCGGGCATCCTCGATACGCCCACCAACGAAGAATCGCTCGCCGTCCATGCCATGCGTATCCTGTTCGCCTCGGCCGCAAGCGTCCTGCTACACTTGCCTTCCCCGTATTCTGCCGAAGAGTTTTATCCGCTTGCGGCGCATCTACCCGAAGGCCTGCGCCTGTTCGCCAGCTACGTGATGGCGCATGCCCTGTACCTGCGCGGCGAATATGGCCGCAGTCTGGGCATGGCGGAAAACGCCCTGATCATGAAACAGGGAAGCTATCCGATCTCGGAACTGTTCCTTCACCTGGCAGCTTCCATGGCATGCATGAGCCTCAAGGACATCGACGCCGCAAAAACGCACTTCGGAATTGCTTGGAACATTGCGCGTCCCGACGGCCTTATCGAGCTTATCGGCGAGCACCACGGCCTTTTGCAGGGGCTTATCGAGGCATGCCTAAAATCGCAATACCCCGACGATTTCGCTCGCATCATCGAGATCACGTATCGATTCAGCTACGGCTGGCGGCGCATCCACAACCCCGATTCGGGCGAGGACGTGGCCGACGATCTAACGACCACGGAATTCACCATGGCCATGCTCGCCTGTCGTGGGTGGACCAACGCCGAAATCGCACGCCATATGGGAGTATCGCCGGGCACCGTCAAAAACCGCCTATCCGGCGTATACGCAAAGCTTGGCATCGGCACACGCGCCGAGCTGGTCGCGCATATGTTACGTTAGCGACCGGACTACCAAGCGCATCGAACGCGTTCCGGAACCCGGCGCTTCGCTCGATCAATTTGGACATTTTGACCCTTGAACGGCACTACCGCCACGGGGCGCCTTCTCGCAAAATTGGATTATTTCCACCGATATTTGCGGGATGGGAGCCCAAGATGCTTGATCGCCGTTCGTTACTTGTTGCTGGAGCGTCCTCGCTGGCGAGCATCATGTTGCCTCGCGTGCCGGGAAGCGAAAATGCCTTCCTGCTGCCGTTCGCGCCCACCGCGGCCTATGCCGACGAAGAAGATCCCTTCAAGGTGCTCGTTCTCTCGCGCACCATGTTTGGTGTGGTCGTGGTCGA
The DNA here is from genome assembly GCA_938011875.1 of uncultured Collinsella sp. Taxonomy (GTDB): domain Bacteria; phylum Actinomycetota; class Coriobacteriia; order Coriobacteriales; family Coriobacteriaceae; genus Collinsella. The sequence goes on from CALLST010000092.1 coordinate 4,674, forward strand.
CGTCGCCAACAAGAATACGCCCATCACGGGTGCCCAGGTCACACTCACATCGCGCTATGCCGCAGGCAAGCAGTTCACCGCCGCTACCGATGACGAAGGCACGGCCATCTTTGAGGTCGCGCCGCTTTCAGAAGGCTACGTGGACGAGGCGACGCTTCTCGACGCGTACGACTTTAACGGCGGCATCTCCATTAGCATGGCGGGCTACCGCGATGTCGAGATTCCCCTTGCGCGTATCCAGGGCGGCACCGCCATAACCGCACCCACACGTCCGCTGTCCGACGGCGAGCCGTACTTCCGCCAGCTCACATTCGACGAATGGGACATCCAGTACGCCGACGCCACGTTTATGGCAATGCCAGCGGACGAAGCAGCAAACGACCAGCCCAACACGCACGCTTTTACCGTGCAGGCCCATCTGCCGCAGGGCGGGCAGGCAACGTTGCATATCAATAAAGTGATGCCCGCTGCGGGCAGCTCACCCGAAACCGTCACGCAGATTGGCCAAGTTAAGGCCAGCGCATCGGGCGCGGATAATCTGGCGACGTTCACGCTCGAAGACACGTTCCTCGATGCAGCTTCGGGCCTTCTGGAGGAAGGGTGCAAGCTGCGCTTTATGCTCGACTATCAGGGCAAAACCTACACGCTCTCCTCCCCCATGGCCGTTGTCACTGCGCCGGCCGCAAAGGCGGAATCGGGCTCGACCACTATCGTCCCCACTACCATGGACCAAGAGATCACTCCGTTTGATTTCCCCGCGGCGTTTCCCGGCATCGGCGGCAATAAGTTCACGTGCTGGATGCCCACATTTCCGATCCTCTTCGATTTCTCGTTTGCTGGATACGTGCTGTTTGGCGGAGGATACAAACCAGCCAGCTATATGAACGATTCGGGCAACCCTGATCCGGAATACTGGAAGAAATCGCCACGCGAGTCGGGCGCCAAGCAGGCAAACCGCTACCTCGACGAGATGGAGGGGAAGTGGAATCAGTACAAAAGCATGAGTGCCGGTTCGGGCACCGATCCAAGAAACACCAAGCTCCTTCGCCACCATTGCACGCCGCTGTTCACGATGGATATCGCCACACAGCTGTACGGCTCGCTCGCCTACGATTGGGTGGGCAAAACCTGGGGTAACAACAACGACCCCGCATACGGCAATATTAAGGCCCTCTTCCAGGTAAGAACCGACCTCAATTGGACCGAGCAGTTTACCCTAGGACCGGTGCCGTTTTTCCTGAACGTCAACCCCTGGGTGCTGGCAAAACTGGCACTCGCCGTGGGCGCCCACACGCACGGTAGCGACGCGGCGTTTTTTAAAAACATTTCGCTCGACTATTCAAACACCTCAGGCTCATTCACCATCCAAATCGGGCTTGCCGTCACCTTTGGCGCCGGCGTTGCAGGCGTCGCTTCGTCTGCCGTGCGCGGCGCCGCATCCCTCACGCTGTTCATTGGGTACGAAAAGGCAAATGGACACCAGCTTCCGCGACTGCGTGTAGGTGCAGACGTCGATGTCGATGTAATACTCCAGTTCGTAATGTTCAAGTGGACCACCAAGGCTTGGTCGGGGTCGTGGCCCACACTCATCGATTCGTGGAATATGTCGGTGAACAATGGCGACCAGTATGTACTCCAGCGCTCTGAGCTGGCCTTGGGTGGAGATACGCCTTATACGCTGGATGCCTGCTTCGGCTCGGCCGGCAACATTGAGGCGGGCGGCGTGCCGCAATTTATCGCATCGGCCACCATCGTCACCAACGCCGAACTGCTCGCACGCGCCGAGGTTAAGGCCACTGCCGTAAACGCCGCGCCTGTCGTGCGCGATTGGGATCAAGCGGTCACGCGCATTGAGCTCGAGGCGGATGCAGAAAGCGACGACACGGGACAGATCGAGCATTTCATCCATGCACTGATAGAGAACGACGAAAACGCCGCGCCGATGTATGAGTACACCTACATCGGTCAGGCAACGAACACCGTTGCCGACCCGAACGCCGATTCTGCCGGCGTGTCGGAGGACGAGCGTGGCGGCATCAAGCCCTCGAGCGACAACGTGCTGTTTGCTGGCGTGCTCAGCGAAGCCCACATGAAGCTGGCAATGATTGCCGGCGTAGAATGCCTGTTCCGTATCGCCTCGGTGCGCTACGGCGACAATGGTCGCTCGCGCCTGGTGGTACACACAAAGGCAAACGGCACGTGGTCCGCTCCCACGCCCGTGGACTTTCCCCTTGGGTTTGGCGAGGGCGACGTGGAGCGCGACGGCATATACGATTACGACTTCGACGTGGTGGAATATACGGACGGGAGGGGAAACCAGGACGCTTACGTGCTGCTGGTCTCGGGCGAGCGCCCCGACGGCGACAACACCCTTTTCGATACGGCAAGCACAGCCGGCATACTGTCCGTTGTGCGCCTGCGCATAAGCAACGACGGAGTTCGCGTGATATCGCACACGTCATGGCGCAGCATCTCGCGCGGCCGCCTTCAGGAGGATGGCTACCATTGCCTGCAGTGCCCGCGTATCACGGTGGGCAAGACGCTCGTCGACGGGCGCTTGTCGGGTGCCTACCTCCACCGCCGCGGAACCACCGCAGAAAAGGCACTCGGCAGCGAGGCTGAGGTTGCGCTGGAGTGCTTTACCCTGTGGTCGGATGATTTGGGCGACAGTCTCACGTTCCGTCAGGTCCTCCGCTTTCCGCAGGCACCGTCGAGCATCGAGCTGGGCGCGCCCGAGAATATCAACGGCAAAATGGTGGTTCCCGTTGCATACGAGACTGTAAGCGGTTGTGGCTGCGCATCGTACGCCGTGATCGGCCAGTCCATCGCGGGTTGGGGCGTTATGTCGCCAGATGCCACAGTACCCCACGCGGTGCCGTGGCCGCAGCACACGGGCTTTTTGGCTACCGTCAACGAGCAGCTGCAGCATATTACTTGGGCACGAGGCGCATCGGCATTTGCAACGCAGCCCGTGGGTGCCGCAGGCTGTGGCCCGACATCGTTTAGCGTAAGCAACAACGGCAGGTGCGTGCTCTATGTAGAGAACACCGATGGCAAGGTGGGGCAAACCTACGACGAAGAAGGCAACCCGGTAGCAGTGATGGGCAAGCACTTCCGCATCTTCGCCAGCACCTTGGCAGGCGATCTGTTCACGGAGCCGTTCGTGATGTGCGAGCTGGACCATCCCGTCGATCAGATAACGACATTTTTGACGTCGGGGAGCATGCTCTCTGCGCTCGCCACGCACATTGTGAGCGCGGAGAAGAGCGAGGCAGAACTACACGGCATCGAAGTGCCCTTGGTGGCGTGTGCCACTCCGACGGGCGCAGTCGCCACCTCGGGCGCGGTGGTGCCCGGAGCAGCAGGCGAATCCTTCATGGTCACGGTGCGAAACGACGGCAACACCTTGCTGACCGCCGGCACGATCGATCTGTACCGAGAGGGCTCCAGCCAGCCGTTCTCCAGCGCATCCATCGGGTTCGGAGCGAACACACGCATGGCATCGATCTACGATCCAGAGCTTGCCGAGGACGCTTCGGCCAACGACACGGCACACGTGAAGTACGCGCTCGAGACGCTGGGCGCACGTTTTGCAACGCACCCGCTGGTAGCCGACAACGGCAACGCCGTGCTGGCACCGGGTTGCACGGCACAGTTCCGCATGAGCTTCGCCATCCCCGAGAGTTGGAGCGACGAAGTGGGCAAACGCGTAACGCTGTATGCGAAGGCGCGTAATCTGGTGGCG
>CALLST010000093.1:0-3190 GCA_938011875.1 uncultured Collinsella sp.
GCCATTTATCTGAAGACCACCGTCCCGAATCCAGAAGAGACGGAGTCCGTCACCTGGCAGTGCGCCCTCTGCAATGAAAAGAGCCTACAGGGGGCAATCCGGTGGGTCATCAAGATCCGCTGCGGCGCCACCGTGACTTTCGAGATCTTCCACTACAGTCAGGCAAAGTACCAGTACTTTGTGAACATCGCGGTTGCGCCGGACCTCGTCTATGAAGCCATCGACTCACAGAAGCCGGGACAGCAGTACCTCCCCTTTGCCAACCTGTGCCTCCCTCCCCGTCGCCAACCGCCCACGCTGAAGGACCTTCAGATCAATGGCGTATTCAGAAAGGAAGGTACGGACGAAGACGGACCGAACGCGCAGGCCGAGTTGCTCACCCGACCGATCGCTCTGGTCGACACCTCGAGTCTCGGGATGTTGACCGTGCCGTTCGACGCACTCGAGAGCGCGCTCGAAGACGACGTCATTGCGACCGCCGCAGCCATGGCGAACATCGCGTGCATGCGAACGCAGCTCGTGGAATCGGCAGACCACAACAGTCTTCTCGCCTTCAGGATGCTCTATCTTTGAGGCCAGAAGTCGGACCTCCTCGCGGTACCTCACTCGTCTGAGAGCGCAACAGGGCCTTGCCTGACGGGGGCTACAAACCCTAGTCCCCGCCTCAGGCTGCGGCAAGCCGGGATGCGATTAGCAGCCCTTGGCGTAACATTCATTTCGTTCAGTGGGCGGACGAGCGAGTACGGATCATTCAAGTCGCAAGAGCTCGTTCGCGCTCCCGAGGGCGGCCGTTCTGGTTTGCGAGACCGCCGTTCCGGGGTCGAGGATCCGGTCGCCGTTCCACTTTGCGAGAAAGCCGTTCCTGCTGGAATTCGCCCTGCTCTATAACCTGGCACCTCGGACTCCCCGTCTCGCAGCTGAAGTCGCCAGAAACACCTGAGGCACAGAAGGCACTCACGAATCAACCTGAAACAGAAAAAACAACATGAGTTCTTCCGCCTGTTGCTTTTCAATACCCCTGTGATCCGGTTTGCACATCAGACTATACAATTCTGGGTAAACTTGATGCTGTTAGGGTCGCTACACGGGAGACGGTCATGAGCGACAAACAAGAACGACGCAACTGGACTCGCGAGGAAACCACTCTCGCGCTCGCGCTCTACTTGCGAACGCCTACCAGTCAGATCACCGTGACTAACCCAAACGTGCTGATGTTGGCCAAGGCCATCAACAGAAGCGCAGCGTCCGTCAAGATGAAGCTTTTCAATCTGGCCAGTCATGACGTGCGTCTTCGTGACAAGCATCTTGACTCCCTTAAGCACGGCAACAGGATGGACGAGGAGGTCTGGAACGACTACATGGGTCAGGATCAAACCAAATCTTTGGATCCACTCTTCAATGACCTTGACAACATCGCAAGATACTTTGAACTCAACCTTCCCTTCGTCTGCAGAACCGACATCGATGCCCCAACAGAAACCATCGCCCAGATCAAGCTGCGTAGAAATCAGGGGTTCTTCCACGATACCATCTTGAGCATGTACCAAAACAGGTGCCTCGTCACCGGTCTTTCCCTGTCTCCTTTGATCGAGGTGGCACACATCGTCCCTTGGTCTGAAGATGCACCGCTGCGTCTCGTACCAGCCAACGGGCTAACCCTGAATCTCTTGGTGCACCGGGCTTACGATGCGAATTATCTCGGAATTGACCCCGACATGAACATTCACGTCTGTCAGGAACTCATGGATAAGAGCGAAGGGAAACTACTGGAGCTCTTTAAGCAAGTCAACGGATCTCGTCTTTTGTTGCCTAAAAACGTGCAGCCCGCACCTGAATATCTTGAACTCCACTACGTAGGCTATCTCAATCACGAACACAAAGGTGATTTTCCTCTTATAGGGTTACATATTTGAGAAAGAATTTCATTACCACTTCGAAGGCTACAACGGAAATCGGCCTCTCTCGAATAAAAGAACGCTTCCTTATAGCCACAAATATCGGACCAGTTGGCTGTATGACCAACTGGTTCCTTATTTCTTGAGGGTTGCTGCAAGCTGAGAACCCAAGAGAAGTCCACCACGTTTTCTGTCGAATAGAACAATCTCTGGAAAATGCTTCGGCCAGAACCCGATCCCGCTTCACAACGTTCAGTAAGCATGGCTTGCTGTTCTTTGTGTAGGCGAGTTTGATCCAGCGCGAAGATCCTTTAGTATTTCCAGAAACATCCATAAGCTGTTGATTTAAGAGGTTAGTTCAGACTTTCTCGACAACTCATTAAAGAAAATATACTGAATTTAAGGTTAACAATTACGGGATCAACTCGAGCGACCATTTACTTATCTTTGCATCATCAAAATGATGACCGAGTTTATACTTCAAATGCAATGGCGTCACTCTATAGATTAAACAAATTATGCTCTTGCAAATATTAATTTGTTCTTCTCTAGAGATATAACGAGAAAAACTCATTTGATTGCAAGCCGTTGTAGACACGATTTCAGTATGGCTCTCATTATTGAGAAAGAGTTTAAACATCAGATGATCAAAAAAATCCGCATAGTCTTTTAAGACATCCCTTACATCATCAAAATGCACAAAGTTCATTCCCTTTCCAAACATAAAAGTGCTGTAAGCTTCTAGCACTCTTCTTGCGATATTACCTATTTCAAGCTCATACACATCAGATTCGCCATCAGCATACGAATAAACCAGCTTTAACATTTCTCCATATTGGCCATATGAAACTTTATTCGTTATATCGTTAAGTCCATGACGATCAAGCTTCATCCAATTTAATTTTTCGGCGGCTTTTCCCTTCCCACAAGAATACATTTGCTGAAGTATATCTAAGCAAACAACCTTCAAATCGTGAAAAGCAGAAATGTCATGAGTTAACAATAAGACTTTACTAGATTCGTTACGATTTAGTATCGATGTGATCACACTATTTAGATAGGACATAACACCGATCTTATTATCGAAGTCGTAGCTTGAGATTGGATCGTCTAGAACAATCAGGCGTTCCGATTTGTAAACATCAGACTTATTAACTCCATAATTCATCAATGAGAAAAAATAACACAAAGCCAAAGCATTTCTTTCTCCGACTGAGATTGTATTAGGCTTGGAATACATACCGCGTGATTTTATGCGATACTGGTCATTTTCATTTACTAGCTGAATCTTTTCC
>CALLST010000094.1:0-1577 GCA_938011875.1 uncultured Collinsella sp.
TGTGCATGCTCGTGTGGCCGAGCTCTCGGGCGGGCAGCGCCGTCGCGTCGAGATTGCCCGAGCCCTGCTGTGCCCAGGCGACGCGGTGATTCTGGACGAGCCCTTTACCGGTCTAGATACCGCTGCGCGCGACGCATGCGCCGAGGCCGTGCTCGACTTGCTCGACGGCCGTATGCTGTTGCTTGCCACGCACGATTCCGCTGACGCTCGGGCCCTCAATATCTCGGACATCATCACGCTCTAAATACTTACGCAGCAACAAAATGATCCGTTTTTCTCCGTCTCCATAGGGCCGGGTATGGTATTCTATCTGCGGGGTAATACTTAGGAATACCAAGTAATACCAACGCCGTAGAAACAAACTCCAGATGCGGGCCAATCGGGTTGCCTTCACAGCCCGTCGCCCAGCCGCGTGGCCCGCATCTATCCGCACCACCGTCGTTTCAAAAAGGAAGCGCCATGGCAGAACACATGACCCCGGTTGTCGCGAAGGTCTTGCCCGAGGAAAAGGCGGCCTTCGCGGCGGCAACCCAGCTCGTGGGCACCACGCCGTCCAACGCCATCCGCATGTTTATCGCCGCGTTCAATCGCTGCGGCACCTTCCCGTTCGACATTTCGCCCAACGGGGCCTTTGGCGCTGCGCCCGATTCTCGTCAACAATGACCGTCCCAAACTGCCGGCACTTGGGGACGTTCCTTTTCAGCCGGCAGTTAAGGAACGTCCCTAAGTGCCGGGTTTTGAGGAGGTTGGCATGCTCAATGCGATGGCGTGGGCGCTTGCCTGTTTTGGCGTTGTCGCTGCCGATATAGCCCTGAGCGTGGTTCTGTTTTCAGTTCTCGATGCCGTGTCGGTGCTGACGGGTTTCCCGATCGACAACCTCGATATTCAATGGTTCCAGGCTGCCGCTCAGACGGCGTCGTTTTTGATGGCGCTGCTGTGGTGGCGTTATCTGTGGCCCCGCTCCTTCATGGCGCGCCGGCAAGGTGAACGTCCGCTCGGCGGGGGAGCAAGTGCTGCATGGAAGCGCATCGCTTGCGTTGTCGTGATTGGCCTTGCCCTGCAGGTGGTCGTTGGCTACGTGACCGACGCCGTGCTGTCGCTGTTGCCCGAGGTCGCGGCAGACTATAGCGAGCTCGTCGAGGAAACGGGCATGGGCGATACCAGCCTTCTTGCTGTCCTGACTACGGTGCTCGGCGCTCCGTTTTGCGATGAGTTGCTGGTGCGCGGCATTATTTTTGAGTTTTCGCTCCGAGCGTTTAATCCGCAGTGCCGCCCACTTTGGAAGCGCCCGCGTCGTGCGAGCGCGCAGAACGGCGCCATGGTGCCCTGGGCGGCCCCAAGTACGTGGGGTATCGCCGCGGCGATTGTGCTGCAGGCGGCGATCTTTGGCTTTATGCATATGAACTGGGTGCAGGGCGTGTATGCTTCCTGCCTCGGAGTGGTTTTGGCTTTTGTATATGAGCGTACCCGGAGTATATTGGGCGCGGTATTATTTCATATGTTTTTTAATTGCAGCAGTTATTTGCTGGAGCTGTTGGGGGATGTATTGCCGGACGGTGTGCTTGGTTTGGTGTATT